>JAKOMY010000334.1 GCA_022702225.1 Microbacteriaceae bacterium
TCAACACGGGCGAGGAGATCGTCCACTCGAAGAACGGGCTGCTCACGACGCTGGGCTACAAGCTCGGCGACGCGGCTCCGCACTACGCGCTCGAAGGTTCCATCGCTGTCACCGGCTCGCTGATCCAGTGGCTGCGCGACAACCTCGGCATCATCGGCTCCGCGCCCGAGGTCGAGGAGCTCGCCAAGAGCGTCGAGGACAACGGCGGCGTCTACTTCGTGCCCGCGTTCTCGGGGCTGTTCGCGCCGTACTGGCGGGCGGATGCGCGCGGTGCGCTGGTCGGCATGACGCGCTACGTCAACAAGGGTCACATCGCTCGCGCCGCCCTGGAGGCCACGGCCTTCCAGTCGCGTGAGGTGCTCGACGCCGTCAACGCCGACTCCGGCGTCGACCTGGCCGAGCTCAAGGTCGATGGCGGTATGACCGCCAACGACGCGCTCATGCAGTTCCAGGCCGACATCCTCGGCGTGCCGGTCGTGCGTCCGGTCGTCGCGGAGACCACCGCCCTCGGCGCCGCGTACGCGGCGGGCCTCGCGGTCGGTTTCTGGGACAACCTCGACGACCTGCGTGCCAACTGGCAGGAAGACAAGCGCTGGGAGCCCAACATGGACGACGGCGAGCGCGAGCGAGAACTGCGCCTGTGGAAGAAGGCCGTCACCAAGTCGATGGACTGGATCGACGACGACGTGCGCTGATCCCGCCCCTCACGAACGACGGAACCCCGTCGGCCTCATGCCGGCGGGGTTCCGTCGTTCCCGCGGTTCTCGGGGCCGTGAGGTCCTGAGGCCGTCGCAGAGATCGCTCGCTCCCCCGACACGCCGGGTTCGCGGCACGCGGATGCCACCGACTCAGCGCTGCGGTTTGGGGTATGCGGCGCGTACGGCGTCGGACTGCAGGTAGTCCGAGACGCCGATGAGCAGGATCGCGAAGAGAATCTGCTCACTGACGACCCAGAACGGGTAGAGCCCCGGGATGGCGGCGAGGACGAGGGCGATGACCGGGAAGATGCGGCTGAACAGCTGCAGCCGACGGAACGCCCAGTACCAGCCGACGCGGGCACGCCAGAGGAAGTAGAACAGGGTCGTGGTAATGGCGAGCACCACGAGGCAGCGCATCCAGACGGCGAAGCCGACGTCGTCGCCGTTCATCGTCATGACGAGGGCGACGACGACCGTCGCGACACCGAGCACGAAACCGACCGCAAGCAGAAGCGTGATGGCGCGGAAGGCGCGGTACACCTTCGGGTCGGTGGAGACGGCGACGCGGTGATCGGCCTGACGGCCCCCGGCGATCCGGTCGAGTCGGCGCAGGGCGGGTTCGAGCTGCATGCGCTCACTGTACGACGCCGCGGCATCCTCCCCGCGACGCTCGGCGCTCAGCCGACCGTGACCTCGGGTTCGTGTCGCACGGGAAAGTTGACGGAGTTGGCGATGAAGCACCATTCGCGCGCCTGCCGGTGGGCGGCGACCGCCGCCTCGATCATGGACTCCTCGGCCACGCGGACGCGGGGGCGCAGAACGACCTCGGTGAACGCTCCCCCGCTGTTGCCGTCCTCCTGCATCGTGCCGGTGGCGTCGTCCTCGTAACCGGTGACGACGACGCCGGTCGTGACGCACGCGTGCAGGTACGACAGCAGATGGCACTCGCTGAGCGCGGCGATCAGGAGTTCTTCGGGATTCCACTTGGCGGGGTCCCCGCGGAAGGGCTTGTCGGCGGATGCCGCGATCGCGGGCTTTCCGTCGACCTCGAGGGTCACGGCACGCTCGTAGTCGCGGTACCCGCTCGTACCCGTCCCCAGGTCGCCGGTCCAGGTCGATCGCAGGCGGTAGTGGTGCTCTCCGTTCATGTCCCCAGTCTGCCCGTCCGCGCCCGCGCGCGGGCCACTGGAGCGCGAAGATCCCCGCCCGGGCGAGCCGGACGGGGATCCTTTCGCGTCATCGTCAGGCGCGGCGGCGAACCCGTCGCAGCACCAGACCGAGCACGGCGAGCATCAGGGCGACGCCCGACAGAGCGGCCAGGACTCCCGAGGCCACACCGGTGGCCGCGAGATCGCCCCGACGCGGGGTCGACGGCTGCCCGCCGGCGCTCGCACCCGTGGTGCCCGCGGTCGCAGCGCCACCGGCGCCCGCAGCCGGGTCGACGGTCACGACGGGACGAGCGACGCTCACGCGCGCCCAGCCCACCAGCTCACCCGTCGCGGTGTAGACGGCGAGACGGTGCTCGCCCGCGGGCACGCTCCCGGGAACCGTGAGCGAGATCGCACGGTTCGCCACGGTCGCCGTGCCCAGCCCCGTCGGCTGCGAGAAGAGGAACCCGTAGAGGTCCTTCCCCTCGAGACCGGCGGGCACGCCGACCGTCACCGTGTCTCCGGCGTGGAAGGTGCTCGGGGTGACGGTGACCGTCCCCTCCTTGTCGGTCGCCACCTTCTCAGGATCGGGAGTCCACGCGGCATCCACTCCCATCGTCACCGTCAGCTCGAGCGGCGACCCGACCCGCGTGCCGATGGACTGCGTGAACGACAGGGCGTGCGCGCCGACGCCTGCGACGGGCGTCTTCAGCGTCAACCGCCACGCGCCGTCGGCGCCGACGGCTGTCGAGCCCGCGTCGGCCCCGTCGACGCGGACCGCGACCTGCGCACCCACGACACCGCGCCCCTCGAGGGTCGGCACCGTCGCGGTCGAGGCCAGCACGCCCGACAACGGCGTGGTCACGGCGAAGGCCGAGGCGGTGGCGTCGAGGTCGGCGCGCTGGAAGAGGAACTGCTCGCGGGGCAGGGCGTGATCGACGATGCGGGTCTCACCCACGCACCCGTACCAGCCGTGCTCGGGCTCGGTGTTCCACAGCGACGCACCGATCACCCACGGCATGAGATCGGCGGCCATCATGCCGCCCACTCCCGAGGCGTTGCGCAGGACCGGCACGCCGTCGACGTACATGATCACCGTTCCCGCCGCGGGGTCGTCCACGATCGCGACATGGTGCCAGCTCCCGGGCATGATCTCTCCCGACCAGAGCGTGTACGAGTTCTTCGACGCGGTGTCGGCCGCCGAGAACTGGTACTCGCGCAGGTTCGAGATCCCCAGCCACGCCGCTCCCGCCCCCTCGTCGGACGAGTCGTTGATGCCGATCCAGCTACGCGCGCCGCCGCGGCTGATCGCGGCGCCCCAGCGGTTCGCGGCCTCGGTCCAGTCGGCATCCATCTGCAGGAAGGTCTCGAGGGTGTACCCCGACTGGGCGTTCAGATGCGCAGAGGTCGCCGGAGCGCCGTACTCGGTCGTGAGGAAGGCGAGGTTGTCGGGGCCGCTGGCGTTGCGATGCACGTCGCTGAAGCACACTGCGCCGCGGTCGGCGGAGTAGAACGGAACGTCCTTGTGGGTGACCGCCACGTCGTCGAGCTCGTCGGGGGCGTCGGTCTGTTCCAGCGGCAGACGGTACATCGGGCTCGACCCGGCGATGTCGGGGACGACGGTGTTCTCGTCGACCACACCCTCCTTCACGTCGCCGAAGCGCCAGTGCGCCACGGTCCCGGGCACGGCGAAGTAGTCCGAGGCGTCGCCCGCGGCGGCGAGCTTCTCCCCCGTCGACGACCCGGTCCATCCCCGCGACACGATGTCCTTCGCGGCGGCGGTGAGGTCGGAGCCATCGGCCTGGGCGGCCGAGGGCGCTCCCCACCCGAACCGCGAGCCGAAGTCCATCGCGAGCGAGAACTGCTGCCAGGTGCCGGTGAGCACGGGGGCGTCGGTCGAGGTCCGCGAGTCGGCGTGCTTCTTGCCCACCCACGGCGAGATGGTCGACACGTCGATGCTCCCTCCCGACAGGTCGAACTCGAACAGCGTCATGATGCCGTTCCCGCCGTCCGCGGCCATTTGGTAGTCGGTGAGCACCTCGTGCACGGGGTGCCCGAAGTTGTTCGTCAGCGTGCGCATGGTCGCGCCGTGGAAGTGCCCGTTCAGCGTCAGCACGATCTGGTCGTTCTTGCGGATGAGCTTGTCCCACAGCAGGTCGCCGTACCACCAGCTGGTCGGCGACACCTGGTCCTGGTCGATGCCGATGATCGCGTGCGACGACAGGATCACGGGCACGCCCTTGTTGGCATCCAGGATCCCCTGGGCCCAGGCGAAGGTGTCGTCCGAGGCGTTCCATCCCAGCGACAGCACGACCCAGTCGTGACCCTCGGCCGAGAAACGGTAGGCCGAGGAGTAACCGTTCTGGAAGGTTCCGAGCAGGGTCGAGCCGCCCTGGCGCTGCAGCGTCGAGGCGCCGAAGTTCGCGAGGTAGTTCGCGGCGTTGCCCTCCGAGGAGCGCGCCCCCTGGTCGGCCACGTCGTGGTTGCCGGGGATCACCGAGTACGGCACCTTGCCGTCTTCGAGGATCTTCATCGCCTTGGCCGCGGCGCTCCACTGGTCGCTCTTGCCCTGCTGGTCGACGACGTCACCCAGCTGCATCGCGAACGGGATGTTGAGGGTCTTCTTGTTGTCGACGACCCACTGGGTCTGCACCTCGAAGGGGTTGGTGCCGTACTGCGGCACGAACTGCGAGGCGCTGTAGCGCGAGTAGAACTGCGTGTCCGGCAGCACCGGCAGCAGGAAGCTCGAGCGTCCCGCCGACGAGGACGTCCCGGATGCCGAGACCGCCGCCGCCGTGGAGCCGGACGCCGCCGAGGTGCCCGGGGTCGACGCGGTCGCCGGTCCCGCCGCCGAGGAGGCGGCGGGCGCGCCGGGGGTCGAGGTCGAGGTCGTGGTGGAGGCGGCGAGCGCGACCGAGGCACCGCCGAAGGCGAGGCTCGAGACGGCGAGCGCGCCGACGACCATTCCGGCCGAGATGCCGCGTACCGAGCGGCGCAGACGAGGGAACATATCTCTTCTCATGTCGGGGGTGTCGTTCAGGAGACGGGGGTGAGCTGAGGACCGTAGGCCTCGATCTCGGACAGGGTCATCCAGGTGGACGAGGTCTTGTTCTTCACGAGCACGCGGAGCCCGGTCGCCAGGACCGGTCGGGACGCGGTGACCTCGAGACGCAGATCGGTCGAGGTGTTCGCGGCCGGCCAGGTCGTCGCGGACGGCAGGTTCGCCCACCCCCCGCGCGTGGTGCGGTACTGCACCGTGACCGAGCCGATGTTCTGCTTGCCGCCGATGTCGTACACGTTCACGCCGGTGATCTGTCGCGGCTGATCGAGGTAGAAGGTCACGCGGTTGGGGTTCACGCGGTTCGCGGCCCCGCCCGAGCGCCAGTCGGCGAAGCCCGTGGCGGTGCGGTTGCCGTCGGTCAGCGCGAAGGTCGTGGAGTCCTTGAACGACCAGTCCGGGTGCACTCCCGACTGGCGCAGGACGTTCACCTGTTGAGCCGCGGCGACCGTGACGACAAGGGTGGCCGAGAAGCCGAGTCCCGATACCGCGGGGACCCTGACGGTCCCCGGCGTCGAGAACGCGGCATCCGTCACCTTCGAGAAGTCCCACCGCACGGCAGCGGTCACGCTCTGCCCGGTGTCGCCGATGCGACGCTGGACCGTGCTCGGGGCGCGCATGGCGACCTCGGCCACCGTCGCGCCGGCGTAGGTGGTGAGCGAGGAGTCGGCGGCATCCGAGAGCGCGCCGACGGCGACGGATGCCGAGAGCGCGACGTCCTCACCGAAGAGGCCCTTCGCGGAGCCGGCGACCGACACCACTCCGGGGGTCAGCCACGTCGTCGCGGCGGGCATCGCCCACGTGATGGGCGACAGCGTGATCGTGCGGCCCCAGCCGTAGCGCCCGGTGAGGCTGCTCGGCAGCGCGGGGAGCACGCCCGGGGTCGTCACGACCGCGGGCGAGGTCACGGTCGGGGTGAGGGGGTGCACGCGCCACTGCTGCACCGCGGCGGAGGCGTTGAGGGTGTAGGTCTGCACCTCGGATCCGTCGGCGGTCTTCCAGTTGTAGAGGTCGAGAGCCGACTCCTTGCCGTCGCGATCGCGCTGCACGTTCACGAGGTTCACCGTGCCGTTGCCCGCGTCGCGCAGCTCCCACTGGGCGTAGGGGTCGGTGGCGGAGTCGGCGACGTCGGCCGTCTGCAGGTAGCGGAACGTCTCCTGATCGTTGCGCGAGCGGATGAGGACCCGGTCCTTCTGGTCGGCGATCAGGAAGGTGCGGGCCGAGCCGACGACAGGGTACAGACGCAGAGCCTGGGCG
>JAKOMY010000337.1 GCA_022702225.1 Microbacteriaceae bacterium
CAACCTCATCGAGGGAGCGAGCGAGCGGCGCCGCGAGCGGCGGGCGGTGCGAGAGGCAGAGCACGTCGAGTCGACGGCCGATGACGGGCACCCGCTGAGCCGCCGAGAGCTGCGCGAGAAGCACTGACGCGCGAGGGCCGGGATGCCGTGACCCGGCGTGTCGACTCCCTCCTCGTCATCGCGGGGTGGGGCGTGATGTCACCCGCCGGGGTGAGGGAGGGACCGCTGGTGAGCGGCGAACCGTCGACCTCGGGACGCGCGGTGGCCGTGACGGGCCGGGGCGATGCCGCCGGACGCGCCGTTCGGGCGACGGCCCCCCGTGCACGCGACAGGCGCGCGCGACGAACGGGCGTGTGACGTTCGGAGGCGAGGGGTGAGGCCGTCGCTGCCGACCCGGCCGGTGTCGCGGAGGCGAGGATCTGCGTGAACATTCCCGACCACGCGAACATCGCGGCGCACGAGATGGTCTCGAAGAGCGCGAGATTGATCGTCGCCGAGACGAAGAGGGTGATCGAGATGATCAGCCACACCGTGGCGATCCCGGTGCCGACGGCCATGCGCTTGCCGAGGCGGTGGAAGAGGAACGGCGCGCTCACCAGAAGGGCGAGGAACCCGAGAACCATGGACCCCGCGACCTTGTCGTGGAGGTCTTTATCGGTGTTCAGCGGAATGCAGCCCACGAGGGCGAGATTGACGCCGACGACATTCAGGCAGATAAAAGCGACCGTGGCCGCGCCGCGACGGACCGGGCCACGGCCCACGCGTCGCACATCGCGCCGGACGCGGAAGGCGAACACCACGACGATCATTCCGCTGACCTTGAGCGTCGTGTTGAAGAATGCGCTCGAAAGGTCGCCGAAGATGCCCAGCTGGCTGAAGTGCAGTTGCCACCACAGCGGGTCGCTCGTCGTCGCGATCGACAGAAGCAGTCCGCTCACCAGGACGATCAGGGCCGCCGCGCCGACGTGCACCGTCGGAACAGCATCGAGGCGGCGTGCCAGGCCACCCAGACGCGGCACCGGGAGTGAAAAGGGGACGGCGGAGCGGAGCGCGGTGCTCATGTGGGGGATCTTTCCTCAGGACGGAACGAGAATCCCCCCACATCGCGGGACCCTCGGCCCCCGTCGGCTCATTCGGGTATGAACCAGGGGAAAACCTCGGTCCATTGCCGCCCCCGGCCTTGACGGAAACCGTCAGGGCTCATGGTATCGTTCGCGCCGCCCAATCGGGAAAGGACTTGTCTGAGAAAGTCCCAGGTCATATGGGCATTTTCTTGTCCCCCATTTGGGGGACAAGAATGGTCATGAGGCGAAGCGGATGCCCCATTCCCGGGTCAATTTCCCGCCCGGTTCGAGCGATTCCAGGTCGATCCCCGTGGCAAATGCGTTCGCGGGTGCCGTCATCGGCTCGATGGCGACGGCGAGGGGATGACCGGGGTACCGGTCGGTGGTGAACACCTGCGCCCAGCGGAAGCCCGCGTCCTGCCAGAGCTGCACGCTCCGGCCGTCGGGAGCGGTGAGGGTGTGGTGCGCACGACCCTCGGCATCCCTCTCCAATCCGCGGTACCCGTTGTCGAGCGACGCATCGCCGAGACGTCGACCATCGCGCAGGTCGTTGGCGGGACCGACCGGTACCTCGTCGACGGGGATGTTTCGCTCGTCGAGCACGAGCGTGGTCGTACCGGTCGAGTGCACCACGAGGTCTTCGGTGGGGACCCCGCCGATCTGCAGATAGGGGTGGACGCCCAGCGCCAAGGGAGCGGTCTTCGCGCCGACGTTCTCGATGTCGTGGGCCACGTGCAGGCCGTCGACCTCGAGAGTGAACGTGACGCGTGTGCGCAGGTGGAAGGGGTAACCCGTCTGCGGTACGACGTCGGCTGCGAGCACGAGCCGCTCGTCGGTGTGCTCCATCGGCTGGTAGGTGCCGAAGCGGAGGAGTCCGTGGCTGGCGTTGCCGAACTTCGGTTCGCTGATCGCGAGCTGCAGATCGTCGCCGCCGAAGGAGTACTTGCCGTCGCGGATGCGATTCGGCCACGGGACGAGGACGACCCCGGATGCCGCGGGTGTGGGGAGGTCGTCGGCATAGCGCGGTACGAGATCGACGCCCTCGACCGTGAGCGCGCGCAACGCTGCGCCCACCTGTGCGATCTCGGCCGAGGAGTGCTCGCCGCGGAGGTGGAAGCGGTGTCCGGTGGGGTCGGCGGTCATGACGAGGCCTTTCGCGAGCGGGGCGGGCGCTGCAGCCACGGCCGCAGCATGCGGGTGACCCACGGGAGCACCGCGTAGGTCATGACGGGGGTGAGCATGAGAGTCGTGGCGAGCACGCGCAGCACGAGCGGGATCTCGGCGAACCCGGGGACGAACCCCAGCAGCCACGACGCCGCGAGGTTCGTGGGGAAGAATCCGACCCAGATCGTGACGGCCTGCTTCCAACGCGGGGGAGCCGCGGGCAGCGGCTGATGGATCGGCTGCGTTCCGGCATCCGTCGCCGTCGCCGCCTCGAGGACGGATCCGTGGGGTGCGTCGAACCAGCCCTCGATGCCGGTGCGGCGCTCGCTGCGCTCTTCTCGAGCGAAGGGGCGGCCCGAGTCGAGCCACCACTGTCGCTGGGGAGAGCTCTCCCACTCCTCGAGCGTGGTGATGTCGCGGAAGCGGTACAGCATGTACCAGAGGTCGCTGTCTTCTCCCGCGCGGACCCAGCCGGAGCCGAGAAAGCCCGGGAAGGCGGTCGCGAGGTCGGTGCCGGCCTGCATCCAGGAGGTCGCTTCGGCGGTGCGCGTCGGGTCGATGCGCCGCTCGATCGCCACCGTGATGGGGTGGGCGTCGGTATCTGCCATGCATCCATCTTCGTGCAGGGCGGGTGTCTGCCGGGGGCGAAGGAGGCATGTCCCCCCACGTTGTGCGGCTGTGGGGCGGTGAGTTCGCGCGGATGGGGACATGGATGCCATTCACAGGCGTGGGCTGTACAGTTGGCCGGTCGGCTCTGGGCACCGCGCGTGATGCGCGGATGGGTTTGTGAGTCCAAGGGGCCGATGGACAGGACGCGATCGCGGCCTCGACCATCTTTAGTGAATGGCCCCCGGCCGACGGAAGTCCGGGTATCGCACCGCTACGAGCGGCGCTGCTGTTTCGCGCGAACAGAACCCAGGAAGTTTCCCCATGCCCAAGAACAAGAAGCCCGCCGGCGGTCGCGCCGCCAAGAACTTCGAGCCCCGCTACGGCGCCAAGACCTCGTTCCAGGACCGCAAGCGTCGGCCCGGTACCGAGGCGCCGGCCAAGCCCGGCAGCAAGAGCCCGAGTCACCGCGGCTATCGCCCCGAGGCGGAGGCCTCGTCCGAGAAGCGTCGCTGGAGCCCCCAGGAGCGCGCCGGTCGCGACGAGGCTCGCGGCATCCGTGCCTCGGCCCGCGACGACCGCCCCGCGCGTTCGTTCGACGAGCGGCCGCGCCGCGACTTCAGCGATCGTCCGGCGCGTTCGTTCGATCGTGACGAGCGTCCTCGTCGTGACGCGGGTGAGCGTCCGGCGCGTTCGTTCGATCGTGATGAGCGTCCTCGTCGTGACGCGGGCGAGCGTCCTGCCCGTTCGTTCGACCGCAGCGATCGTCCGGCGCGTTCGTTCGATCGTGATGAGCGTCCTCGTCGTGACGCGGGTGAGCGTCCTGCGCGTTCGTTCGACCGTGGTGAGCGTCCGGCCCGTTCCTTCGATCGTGATGAGCGTCCCGCCCGTTCGTTCGACCGTAGCGACCGTCCGGCGCGTTCGTTCGATCGTGATGAGCGTCCTCGTCGTGACGCGGGTGAGCGTCCCGCCCGTTCGTTCGACCGTGGCGATCGTCCGGCGCGTTCGTTCGATCGTGACGAGCGTCCTCGTCGCGACGCGGGTGAGCGTCCCGCGCGTTCGTTCGACCGTGGCGACCGTCCGGCGCGTTCGTTCGACCGCAGCGACCGTCCGGCGCGTTCGTTCGACCGGAGTGATCGCCCTGCCCGTTCGTTCGACCGCAGCGACCGTCCGGCCCGTTCGTTCGATCGGGACGAGCGTCCTCGTCGCGACGCGGGTGAGCGTCCGGCGCGTTCGTTCGACCGTGGCGACCGTCCGGCCCGCTCGTTCAACGGCGATGACCGTCCCCGTCGTAACGATGGCCCGAGCCGCAGCGATTGGATCGGTGGCCCCCAGCGCACCGCAGAGCACGTGCAGCGCGTCGATGTCGTGCACGAGCGTCTGCAGGCGCAGGCCGTGGACGCCGCGACCGTGACCGGTGCCGGCTTCGCCGAGCTGGGCCTGGGCGACAACCTCGTCCGCGCCCTGGCCGGTCTGGGT
>JAKOMY010000348.1 GCA_022702225.1 Microbacteriaceae bacterium
GACACCCGTCCGGCTCGGGCGCCCGCGCCTGACACAATGAGTTCCATGCGACGACAGGCCCGGGCGACGCGCGTAGCGCGCGGCACCGCCGCGGCATCCGTCGCCACCTTCGTCGCTCTGCTCTCGCACGTCAGCGGCGGAGGAGAGATTCCCGGCCTGTTCGGTGTCGCCGTGCCGCTGGCTCTGTCGTTCGTCGTGTGCACGGTGTTGGCCGGGCGCCGCCTGTCGACCTGGCGCCTCGCGGTGGCCGTTGCGGTGAGCCAAGTGCTGTTCCACACGCTGTTCGTGCTCGGCAGCTACGACCTGGCCGCCGCGGCGCACGTCCACGGCTCCGCTCTGCCGGTGCTCACGGGCACCGCGCTCCCGGCGGTGAGCCCGGATGCCGCGATGTGGCTCGGCCACGCTGCCGCCGCTGTCGCCACCACCGTGGCCCTGCACCGGGGCGAGCGGACGCTCGCAGCCCTGCGCGTCCTCGCGGAGCGCAGCGTCGTCTGGCTCCGCGCGCGGGTGCGTGTCGTGCTGACCCTTCCTGCGGCGCCGTCCGTGCGGCGAACCGTGCCCGCCGTCGTCGTCGCGGTGCGTCCGCACTCGGCCCTCGTGGTCTCGTCCGCGCACCGGCGCGGGCCTCCTCTCGCGGCATCCTGAGTCTCGCTCCGCCCGCCTGTCGCGGCGGTGGAGCGATCGACCGCTGTGCCGTGCCCCTCGCCGGATCAGCGCGATCGTCGACGTGTCTTCGGGCGCGTCCCCACCCTTCCGGCCCACGCCGTCGCCCCTGAGGAGGGGCCGCCGTGGGCGACGGCGTCCGCACTGCGCGGCGTCCTGTCGCGAGCGCATCCTGCGCTCGGAAAGAGACCTCGATGTTTCCTGCTCGTCCTCTCACGCCGATCCCGGCCCCGCCGTCGATCGGAGCCCGCGCGTGACCGCCGTGGGCGCTGACCCGAAATCCACGCCGGCCGCTCCCTCTGCCGCAGCGGGGGCGTCCTCTCGCGGGTGGTTCACCGCGCTGCTGCGGCGCCTGCACTTCTTCGCGGGGCTGCTGGTGGGGCCGTTCATCCTCGTCGCAGCGGTGAGCGGCGCGCTGTACGCGATCACCCCGACCCTCGAGAGCGCCCTGTACGCGCACGAGCTCACCGCGACCACGACGGCGCCGGCGGTACCGCTCGCCGAACAGGTGTCGGCCGCGGAGCAGTACGTCGGCGGCGGGGCGACTCCCGTCGCCGTGCGTCCGGCACCTCAGGCCGGGGCGACCACGCGCGTGATGTTCGCCGACGACACCTTGCCCGAGAGCACGACGAGGGCGATCTTCGTCGACCCCGCCACCACCGAGATCCGCGGCGACCTGCCGGCCTACGGCACGAGCGGTGCGCTGCCGTTGCGGCACTGGATCAGCGACCTGCACCGCTCGCTGCACCTCGGAGACGTCGGCCGCTGGTACAGCGAGCTCGCGGCATCCTGGCTCGGGATCGTGGCGCTGGCGGGACTGGGACTCTGGATCGGACGGTTCGTGCGCAGCCGCAGGGGTCGCCGCGATCTGCTGCGACCGAACCGACGGCACACGGGTTACCGGCGTCTGTCGGGCTGGCATTCGGCCGTGGGCATCTGGGTCGTGGTCGGGGCGCTGTTCCTGTCGGCCACGGGCATCACGTGGTCGACGTTCGCGGGCGCGAACGTGGCCGAGCTTCGCACCCTCGTGGGTGGGGGAACTCCCGCCCTCACGACCACCCTCGACGGGGCGGCCGCGGCCGGAGGCGAGCACGCGCACCACGGCGGCGGGCATTCGTCGGGTGCGCCGTCCGCGGATCCTGCGACCTTCGACGCGGTGTGGGCCGTGGCCCGAGACGCGAACGTGAACTCCGGCGACCTCGAGATCCGCCCTCCCGCGTCCGCGGGCAAGGCCTGGGTCGTGCAGGAGATCCACCGGAGTTTCCCGACCGAGGTGGATGCCGTGGCCATCGACGCATCGACCCTGCGGGTCACCGACCGGGTCGACTTCGCCGATTACCCGCTGCTGGCCAAGCTCTCGCGCTGGGGCGTCGACCTGCACATGGGAACCATGTTCGGCCTGGCGAACCAGCTCGTGCTGTTCGCTCTCGCGATCGGCATCGCCGCTCTCGTGGTGCTGGGGTACTTGATGTGGTGGAAGCGTCGTCCGACGGGAGGAGCCACGGGCGCCCCCGCCCGCGGCGTGCTGCGCCTGGCACCGTGGTGGGGGACCGGGGCGGTGCTGGTCGCGTCGGTGGCGATCGGGTTGGTGCTGCCGCTGGTCGGGTACACGCTCGCGGTGTTCGTGCTGGTCGACGTGGTGATGGGGTGGCGTGCGCGGCGCACCCTGAGATCCCTCTCGAGAGGGAGGTGACGACGAGGCGGCGTGCGTAGCGTGGGGTTCTCCCCCCCCCGGAAGGAACCCCGTGACTCTCGCCCGCCGCCTCGCCGCCGTCCTCTCCGCCGCCGCCGTCGCGGCCCTCACCGCTTGCGCCAGCGCGGCACCGGATACGCCCGCGAGCCCGGCGGCATCCGTCGACGTTCCGAACACCCCCGTCGGGGAGCGCGTGACGTGGATCATCGACAAGCTGGAGGCCGAGGCCGACACCACCCCCGGAGAGTGGGCCCGCGTCCTGCACGAGAGCTTCCTCGCGCAGGTTCCGGCGGAGCAGGTCGCCGAGCTCGTCAACCGTCAGTTGCGACCGGCCGCCCCGTTCACCGTCACGGCCTACCAGGGCACCGAGACCCAGGCGGTGGCGACCCTCGCGGGCGCCCTCGGCGACCCCTTCGATCTCTCGCTCACGATCGACGGCGCGAGTCGCATCACCGGGATGGTCTTCGGCCCCGTGGCGAAGCCGTGGACCCCCTCGACCTCTCTCGACGAGGTCGAGCAGCGCCTCGCCGACCTCCCGGGCGAGGTCAGCGCCCTCGTGCTTCGCGGTGACGAGGAGGCGCTCGCCGTCGATGCGAACCGGTTGGCCCCTCTCGCCTCGGCCTTCAAGCTGTACGTGCTTCTGGCGGTGGCGGATGCCGTGGCCTCCGGCGACCTGTCGTGGGACGAGAAGCTCGTCCTCCGTGACACCGACCGGAGCCTTCCCTCCGGCGAGCTGCAGACCGCGCCCACCGGGACCGAGGTGTCGGTGCGGGATGCAGCCTCCGCGATGATCCGCATCAGCGACAACACCGCGACCGATCTGCTGATCACGCGGCTCGGGCGCGAGCGCGTGGAGGCGGCGGTGGTGCGGTCGGGTCACAGCGACCCGTCCGTGCTCTCGCCCTTCCTCTCGACCAAGGA
>JAKOMY010000388.1 GCA_022702225.1 Microbacteriaceae bacterium
ACGAACGACGTCCGCCCCTCGCGCAGCGCGGCCATCGCCTGCTGCAGCAGCAGCTCGGTGCGGGTGTCGACCGACGAGGTCGCCTCGTCGAGGATCAGCACCGACGGGCGCGCGACGAACGCCCGCGCGATCGTGATGAGCTGCTTCTCGCCCGCCGAGACGTTGGCTGCGTCCTCGTCGAGCACGGTGTCGTACCCCTCGGGGAGCGAGTGCACGAACTGGTCGACGCGGGTCGCCACGGCGGCCTCGATGATCTCGTCGTCGGTGGCGCTCTCGCGGCCGTAGCGGATGTTGTCGCGGATCGATCCGGCGAAGAGCCAGGGATCCTGCAGCACCATGCCCGTACGCGAACGCACGTCGTCGCGTCGGAGCTCGGCGATATCCTGCCCGTCGAGCAGGATGCGCCCGCCGTCGAGCTCGTAGAACCGCATGATGAGGTTCACCAGAGTGGTCTTGCCCGCACCGGTCGGGCCGACGATCGCCACGGTCTGCCCGGGCTCCACCCGGAACGACAGGTCGGTGATCAGCGGCCGCTCCGGCGTATACGAGAACCGGACGTTCTGGAACTCGATGACACCGCGTCCGTCGACGTGGGTCGGGGCGTCCGCGGCATCGGGGTCCTGCTCCTCGGCGTCGAGAAGCGCGAAGACGCGCTCGGCCGAGGCGGTGCCCGATTGCACGACCGCTGCCATTCCGCCCAGCTGCGACAACGGCTGCGTGAACTGCTGCGAGTACTGGATGAAGGCCTGCACGTCACCGAGGCGGATCTGCCCGCCGGCCACCATCAGTCCGCCGAGCACGGCGATGCCGACGTAGGTGAGGTTTCCGACGAACATCATGCCCGGCATGATCATGCCCGAGAGGAACTGCGCCGTGAAGCTCGCCCGGTACAGCTCCTCGTTCTCGGCCTCGAACTTCTCGCGCGCGTCCTTCTCGCGGCCGTAGACCTTCACGAGGGCGTGACCCGAGAAGGACTCTTCGACGCGGGCGTTCAGGCGACCGACCTTCTTCCACTGCTCGCCGAAGGCCTTCTGCGACTTCGGCCCGATGACGCCGAAGATGACCGCCATGAGCGGCAGCGAGACGAGGGCGACGAGCGCGAGCTGCCACGAGATCGTGAACATCATGATGAGCACGCCCACGACGGTCAGCACCGAGGTCAGGGCGCTCGAGAGCGACTGCTGCATCGTCTGCGTGATGTTGTCGATGTCGTTGGTCACACGGGAGATGAGTTCTCCACGCTGGACCCTGTCGAAGTACGACAGGGGCAGGCGGTTGATCTTCGCCTCGACGTCTTCGCGCAGGCGCCACATGGTGCGCACCATGATGACGTTGATCACGTAGCCCTGGATCCACGACAGCAGCGACGAGCCGACGTAGATCGCGAGCACCGTCACGATGACGCGTCGGAGCGCGTCGAAATCGACCCCGGCCCCCACGGAGAAGTCGTCCATCGCGCCGACGATGTTGGCGATGTCGTTCTGACCGGCGGAGCGCAGTGCGTCGACGACCTCGACCTGCGAGGTGCCGGCGGCGAACTGCTGGGCGAGGCCCTTCGAGACGACGCCTTCGAAGATGATGTTCGTCGCATCCCCCAGCACGCGCGGTGCGAGCACCGCGAGGACGACGCCGAGGGCGCCGAGGATCGATACGAAGACGAAGGCCGCGGCGTGCGGCCGCAGAAGCCCGACGAGGCGGCGGAAGCTGGGTCCGAAGTTCGAGGCCTTCCCGGGCGCGACGCTGTCCCAGCTGCCGGAGTTCAGTCGCGCCTGTTCGGCGAGTTCTGCCTCGGCGCGCTCTTCCTCGGTGAGGGTGTCGGGAGTGCTCATGCCTCGACCCCCAGCTGCGACTCGACGATCTCGCGGTAGGTGGCGCTCGTGGCGAGCAGCTCGTCGTGCGTGCCGAGACCGGCCATGCGACCGTCTTCGAGCACCACGATGCGGTCGGCGCCCGTGATGGTCGACACGCGCTGCGCCACGACGATCTTGGTCACCTCGGGCAGCTCTTTCCACAGCGCTTGTCGCAATCGAGCGTCGGTGCTGAGGTCGAGTGCCGAGAACGAGTCGTCGAAGACCAGCACCGCGGGGCGGTGCACGATGGCCCGCGCGATCGCGAGCCGCTGGCGCTGACCGCCCGAGACGTTCGTGCCGCCCTGTGCGATGCGCGCCTCGAGCCTGCCTTCCATCGCCTCGACGAAGTCGCGGCCTTGAGCGATCTCGAGGGCGTGCCAGAGCTCGGCGTCGGTGGCCTCTTCACGCCCGAATCGCAGGTTGGATGCGACCGTGCCGCTGAAGAGGAAGGGCCGCTGCGGCACGAGCCCGATGCTCTTCCACAGCACGTCGAGATCGGCCTGTCGGACGTCGACACCGCCGACGCGCACGGCACCCGACGTGACGTCGAACAGGCGTGGGATGAGCGAGACGAGTGTCGTCTTGCCCGCACCGGTGGAGCCGACGATCGCGACGGTCTCGCCGGGTCGGGCCGTGAAGCTGATCCCCGAGACGACGGGAGACTCCGCGCCCGGGTAGGCGAAGGCGACGTCGTCGAACACGATCGCGCCGGGTTCGGGCAGTCGCTCGACGGGATTCGCCGGACGCTCGAGCGTCGA
>JAKOMY010000399.1 GCA_022702225.1 Microbacteriaceae bacterium
CCGACGCGCGACTCACGTGGGCACTGTCGTGGGGAGCGCTCACGGACGGCTCCCCCCGCTACCGTGACATCCGCCGCACCCTCGCCCGCATCGCGGCCGAACACGGCGATGATGTCACGTTCGTCCCCGGCGGGTTCTTCGCGAACCTCTACGGCTCACGCGACGAGGTGGCCCGCGACATCTCCGATGCCGTCGACCTGCTGCACGAATCGTTCGACCGGGCCACCACCTCGCTCGTCGCCGGGTTCCTGTCGGCCGACAACATCGCCCGCGCCCGCGAGCTCGGCATCCGCACCGTGCAGGGAAACATCTGGAGCCAGTTCGACATCGACCTCCAGGACGGCGACGGCTCGCTCGCGTACCCGTACTACCCGTCGCGGGGGAACTTCCTCGTCCCCGGACGCGGCGCCGAGCGCATCGACGCCGTGCAGCTCGACGGGTGGACGGTCGACCTCGTCGCCGCCCGTGGAGCGGGGATGTCGTCGCAGTTCAACTCGCGCCTCGGCCTCGGCCCCATCGAGACGCTGCACCGCCTCCCCCGCTCCGAGGCCCTGCGCGAGCTGTACGCGACGAGCGCCGCGCACCTCGACGACCGCAACGTGCAACGCAACGGCCTGGGATGGCTGACCGTGAACTACGAGATCAGCGAGGTCGCGCGGGGCCTGGAACACGACCCGACCACCCTCGACGCGTGGGTCGGCTGGTTGCGCGGGATCCGTGAGACCTGGAGCGACCTCGAGGTCACGACGATCGGCGCCTTCGGCGAGGAGTGGCGACAGCACCACCCCGACAACGAGGGTCTGGCCTATCTGCTGCAGCAGTCGGGGTCCGGCGTGCAGGGCTCGCGCGCCGGAGAGACCGTCAGCTGGTTCATGACGGCCGACTTCCGCCTCGGCGTCGTCCGGGTGGGAGACGAGGTCGAGGTCTTCGACTACACGTCCTACCTCGACGCCCCCGGCGAGCCGACGCAGCTCGGAGACCGGCGCTGGAGCCTGCTGGGTGAGATCAACCAGAAACAGACCCGCCCCCAGGACCGCCCCGTCGCGTTGGGCCGCTTCTTCGCCGCGCACCCCGACGTCGAAGCCGCCCTCGAACGCACATGGGCGGACGCCCCCGAGCGAGCCGAGCTGCAGGTGCGCGCGTGATCGCCGTCAGCGACCTCACGGTCGAGCACACCGTCGATCCGGTCGGCGTCCCCCACGATCCCCGCTTCGGATGGGTGCTGCGCAGCGACGTTCCGGGCGCGCGCCAGCTGTCGTACCGACTCACCGTCGCCGACCGCGACGCCACGGTGTGGAGCACCGGCCGCGTCGACTCCGACCGGAGCGTCGACGTCGCCTACGAGGGTCCGACGCTGCGGCCGCTCCGGCGCTACACCTGGACGGTCGTCGTCACCACCACCGCGGGAGACGCCGTCGCCTCGGGCTCGTTCGTCACGGCCGTGACCGACGACGACTGGCACGGAGCCCTCTTCGTGGCGGGGCCGCCCGAGGCCACCGCCGCTCCACTGCTGCGGACGGCGTTCGAGGTCGAGGGAGACGTGGAGGAGGCGTTGCTGGTCGTCGCCGCCGGGGGGCTCGCGCGCGTCGAGCTCGACGGGCGACCTGTCGACGACGGCGTGCTCGGCCCTGGCTTCACGGACTACGACGTGACGGCGCAGTACACCGTCGTCGACGTCACCGATCGCCTCGAACGGGGGCGGCACGCCCTGGGCCTCGAACTGGGCCGCGGCTTCTACGGCATGCGCGGGCGCAACACGTGGGACTGGGAGCGCGCGCCCTGGCACGCCGAGCCGTGCGCCCGCGTGCTGCTCGTGGTGCGGAGCAGTGGCGGCGAGCGGATCATCGCGAGCGGACCGGAGTGGCGCACGGCATCCGGCCCGACGCTTCTCGACGACCTCTACGCCGGCGAGGACCATGACGCGCGCCGTGAACGGCCCGACTGGAGCAGCGCCGCGTTCGACGACGGGGAGTGGATGCCGGCTCCCGTCGTCGACGGTCCCCGGGGCCGCCCCGTGGCGCAGCGCCAGCCCCCCATCGTCGAGGGAGAGCTGCTCGAGCCGGTGTCGGTGACGGCACTCGCCGACGACCGGTGGGTCGTGTCGTTCCCCCGCGTGATCGCCGGCTGGGTCGAGGTCGATGCCGAGGCCGACGACGGCGGCGTCGTCGAGCTGCGCTTCGGCGAGACGCTGCGCGCCGACGGGACGCCCAACTACGACGACGAGAAGGGGTACTTCGACGGGCGGTTCCAGACCGCGCGCCTGACGCTCGCAGACGCGCCGGTGCACTGGCATCCACGATTCACCTGGTACGGCTTCCAGCACGTCGAGGTGCGCGCGCGGTCGTTGCCCGCGCTGCGCGCGCGCGTCGTGCACACCCGCGCGCCGCGCACCGGGCGCTTCTCCAGCTCGTCGCCCCTGCTCGACACGCTGCACGAGCTCACCGTCCGCACGATCCTCAACAACCTGCACGGACTGCCCACCGACACCCCCAAGTACGAGAAGAACGGCTGGACCGGCGACGGCATGGTGGGCGCCGAGATGATGCTGCTCAACCTCGACGTGCACGAGGTGCTCGCCAAGTGGTCGGACGACATCGTCGCCTCCCGCCACGGTGCGGGAGCGCCCGAGGTCATCGCCCCGCACGGCGGGTGGCACATGGACTGGTCGCCCGCCCCCACCTGGCATTCGGCCCTGCTGCTCGTGCCGTGGGAGATCTACCGCCAGCGGGGAGACGAGCGCGTGCTCGCCGATGTGTGGCCCGACGCGCGGGACTACCTGCGCTTCGAGATCGACCGCTCGGTCGACGGCGTCTCCGACACCACCCTCGGCGACTGGGTCAGCCCCGAGACGGATGCCGGCGGCGGCAACGCCCCGGAGGACACCCGGATCACGGCGACGGCGTTCGTCATCGCCATGTGCGACACCGCCGCCGAGATCGCCGGGGTCTTGGGGCACGACGTCGACGAGTGGCGCGCCGCCGCAGCCGTCGCGCGCCGCGCCTTCGTCCGTGAGTTCTGGGACGCCGACCGTGGTGAGGTGCGCGGGGTCGGCGACGCCGGGTACCGGCAGGCGCACACCGTGCTCACGCTCGCCTTCGACGTGCTGCCCGAGAGCGACCGGCAGGCGGCCGCCGACCGCCTCGCGCAGGACGTCGTCGACCGCGACCACCACCTGTCCACCGGGGCGCTGGCCACCAAGCACCTGCTCCCGCAGCTCACCCGCTACGGACACGTCGACACGGCGGTCGGGGTGGCGCTGCAGACCACCTTCCCCAGCTGGGGATTCTGGGTCGAGCGAGGCGCGACCTCGCTCTGGGAGCACTGGAAGGAGGAGTCTCGTTCGCGCGGCCACTACTTCCTCGGCACGCTCGACGACTGGCTCTACGGCGCCGTCGCGGGACTCTCCCCGATCGAGCCGGGGTGGCGGCGCGCGCGCATCGCGCCGCGCGTGATCGGCACCGCCCTCGACCGCGCCGATGCGGCCGTGCGCACGCCGTACGGCGAGCTGTCGGTGGCATGGCGTCTCGCGGGCGACGAGGTCGTGCTCACGTGCACCGTGCCGGTCGGGGTGACCGCAGAGATCGAGCTCGCCGGGGTGCGGTGCCGGGTGGAGTCCGGCACGCACGAGGTGCGGGCGCCGATCGCGGCGGCGGGTGCCGCGGGCTGACCGGCCCCTCGTCACGAGGGAGCGGGCTCGCGGGCCGGCTGCGCGCCGTCCAAAACCCGCGAGGGCGCCGGCTCACGGGCCGAGGGCGCGCCTCCGGCGCCCGTGCCGGAGCCGACGCGCGCCGCGCCCTGCCCCACCGTGGGTCACGGCATCCGCCCGCACACGCGAGAACGGCCCGCGCCGCGCCCCGATGGGGCGTCGGCGCGGGCCGTATGGGCGGTCACCAGGCGGCGTAACCGCCGTCGATCAGCACCACCGAACCGGTCATGTACGACGCCGCGTCGGAGGCGAGGAAGGCGACGAGCGACCCGATCTCCTCGGGGGCGCCGAGTCGGCCCATCGGGGTGCGGCGCACCCAGTCGTCCCACCATTCGTCGGGGACGCCCTGCTTCGTCAGGTCGGTGCCGACGTAGCCGGGGGCCACCGCGTTGACGCGGATGTTCTGCTCGGCGAACTCGATCGCCAGCGACTTCACGGCCAGGTGCACCGCCCCCTTCGACGCGTTGTACGCCGCCTGGCGCTGCGGCGCATTCGCGAGTTCCCCCGACATCGACCCGATGGCGACGATCGATCCCCCGCGCTCGCCCATGTGGCGGGCCGCCTCACGAGCGCACCAGAAGGTGCCCGTGGCGTTGACCGCGAGCACGCGGTCCCAGGTCTCGCGCTCCAGTTCGAGCGACGGCTGGTGGTTGGCGATCCCCGCGGAGGTGACGAGGACATCGACGGAGCCGAGGCGCCGCGCCACGTCGGCGAAGGTGGCCTCGACGGCAGCGGGGTCGGTGACGTCGAGGTGCACGTACGACGCCCGACCATCGGGGAACGACGAGGCGGCCTCGACTCCGGCCTCGTCGAGGACGTCGGCGATGACGACGCGCGCACCGAATTCCACGAGGGCGGTGACGACCGCGAGGCCGATCCCCCGCGATCCTCCCGTGACCACCGCGACGCGATCCGTCAGTTCCAGCCGTTCCCGGTACATCATCGTCCCCCTTCGGCGCTCCGCCATGGAGCGCGAGTCCGCTAAGATGTAGCCATACTACATGGAAGGAGCTCGCGATGACCCTCGACGTCGAGCCGGCCAGCGAAGAGTCCACCGACACCCTCCTCGAACGCATCACCCGGCAATTGCCGCATCTGCGGCGCTCCGAACAGCGGGTCGCCGCGATCGTCCTCGACGATCCCGGCAGCGCCGCGCAGTTCACGATGGCGGGTCTCGCCGAGGCCGCCGAGGTGAGTGAACCGACGGTCATGCGGTTCTGCAGCTCCGTGGGCTGCGAGGGGTTCCAGGACTTCAAGATCCAGCTGGCACAGACCCTCGCCCTCGGCCTCCCGGTGACGCACTCATCGATCACGGCGGACGACTCCCCCGCCGACGTGGCCGAGAAGATCTTCGATCACACCATCTCGAGCCTCGACCGCGCGCGGCGCACCCTGGCCCCGGCCGCCGTCGAGAAGGCGATCGCCGCGATCCTGGATGCCAGCGACATCCTCTTCGTCGGCTTCGGCGCGAGCGGCATCATCGCCCAGGACGCGCAGCAGAAGTTCCCCCTGTTCGGCGTCCCCTGCCAGTCCCCGGAGGACTTCCACCAGCAGTTCATCGCCGCCACCATGTCGGGCCCGCGCAGCGTCACCGTGGCGATCTCCAACACCGGGCACACGGAACAGACCCTCACCGTGGCGCGCGCGGCCCACAAGGCCGGTGGAACGGTCATCTCGCTCACCGGACGCTCGAGCCCCCTGTCGGAGATCGCCGACATTCCCCTGATCGTGCGCACATTCGAAGACACCGATGTGTATACGCCGTCGACGAGCCGTCTCGCTGGTCTCGTCGTCATCGACATCCTCGCCACCGGCGTCGCCCTGCGTCGCTCCCCCGAGCACACCGCGGCCGTGCGGCGCATGAAGAGCGAGCTCGCGGCGATGCGCCACTCCGACAGCACGGGCGAGGAGCCGTCGTGACCGCCACGGTCCTGGTGACCTCGCGCTCGTTCGGCTCGGGGTCGTTCGACGCCGCCGGGGCCCTCACCGAGGCCGGGTACCGGCTCGTCCGGGCCGGCTCCGCGCACCGTCTCGACGAGCTGGCGCCGCTGCTGGCCGACGCCGAGGGCTGGATCGCCGGCACGGGTCCGGTGACGGCCGCGCACCTCGACCTCGCGCCGCGGTTGCGGGGCATCGCGCGCTACGGCGTGGGCGTCGACAACGTCGATCTGGCCGCGGCCGCCGCGCGCGGCATCCCCGTGACGAACACTCCGGGGGCGAACTCGGCCGCCGTGGCCGAGCACACCCTCGCGCTGCTGCTGACCGCGCTGCGGGGGATCCCCGCCGCCGACCGGCGCGTCCGGGCCGGCGACTGGTCGGGCCGTTCCGCGCGCGAGCTCTCCGCGCTCACCGTCGGGGTGGTCGGTCTGGGTCGCATCGGCCGCCTCGTGATCGACCGGCTCCGCGCGTTCGGGGCGACCGTGCTCGGCGCCGATCCGTGGGTCGACCCGTCCGACTCGCTGTTCGAAAGCGTCGAGCGCACCGACGTCGCGGGTCTCGCCAGCCGCTGCGATGTCGTGACACTACACGCGCCCGGCGGTCAGACGGTGATCGACGAACGCTGGCTCGCGGCCGACGAGCGCCCCGTGCTGCTGGTCAACACCGCCCGCGCCGACCTCGTCGACGAAGCGGCCGTCGCCCGCGCCGCGCGTCGCGGTCGTGTCGTGGCCTACGCGGCCGACACCCTCGCGATCGAGAACGTCGGCGATACCGCGTCTCCCCTGCTCGCGGGCGACCTGGCCGATCGCGTCGTGGTCACCGCGCACCTCGGCGCGCAGACCCGCGAGGGCGTCGACGGGATGGGGCGCATGGCGGTCGCCGACATGGTGGCCCTGCTGCGCGGGGCGACCCCGGCGCACCCCGTGCCGGCATGACCCCCTTCGTCCGCACGGCGGGCGGCGATGTCTCCCCCGACGCGCTGGGACGCGTCGACTATCACGAGCACCTGTTCCAGGTGTCGCCGATGCTCCCCGGCGACGAGCTCGACGACGAGGACGCCGCCGTCGAGGAGACGCGCCAGTTCGCGGCATCCGGATTCGAGACGATGGTGGATGCCACCCCGCTCGGGCTCGGCCGCCGCCCGGCGGCCACGCGACGCATCGCCGAGGCCACCGGCGTGAGGGTGGTGCTCACGACCGGTCTGCACCGCCGGGAGCACTACCGCGACGGCGATCCTCTTCTCGACGCGGGGGTCGACGATCTGGCCGCGGCGTTCGAGGCCGATCTCGTGGCGGGCGCGGCCGAACCCGGAGGCGAGCGCGACCCGGCGGTGCGCGCGGGCGTGCTGAAGGCCGGCCTCGGCTACTGGCGCATCGACGCGCACTCCACCCGCACCATCGAGGCCGTCGGCCGCGCCCACGCCGCGACGGGCGCCCCCGTGATGGTGCACCTCGAGCACGGGACGGCAGCCTTCGAAGCCCTCGCGGCCCTCGAGGCCGTGGGGGTCGCGGCCGACAGCGTCGCCCTGGCCCACATCGACCGCAATCCCGACCCGGTGCTGCACGCCGAGCTCGCGGCCGCGGGCGCGTACCTCGGCTACGACGGTCCCGCGCGCGCCCGCGAACACCCTGACGCGGTGGTTCTCGACTGCCTCGTCCGGGCGGCGGAGTCCGGGGCCGCCGAGCGCATCCTCCTCGGTGGCGACGTCGCCCGCCGCACGCGCTACGCCGCGTACGGCGGCATCCCGGGTCTGCGCTACCTCGGCGAGCGCTTCGTTCCGCGCCTGCGCCGCGAGGGCGGGGACGACCTCGCCGACGCCGTGCTGCGGCACAATCCCGCGGCCTGGCTCACCTGGCGCTGAGGTTCCCGCGCCCCGGGGCCGTACTCCGTTGGGGGGAGCACGGCCCGGGGGCGCGGCAGGTCGAGCTCAGCCGAGCGCGGGCTGCGCGACGGGGACGAGATCGTTGGCCGAGCGCAGCACGGGGCTGCGGCCGAACGCGTCCGCATCGAGGCCCTCGGGCGCGTCAATGCGGAAGACCGCGGACTCCCCCGGCAGCAGGGTGACGAGAGCGCGATCCACGCGCGCCGCGGGGTGCACCCGGTCGACCAGCAGCGTCACGTCCTTCGCGACCGTGCGCGCGACGGCGGTCGCCTCGTACCCGCCGTCGACGGCGCGCGTCGTCACCGACACCGGGTCGAGGTCGAGCGACAGGGCGGGGTCCTCGTCGAAGAACCAGAACGCCCGCTCACCGCCCGGCAGGTCCGCGACGAGTACCTCTCGCGCGGGGTCCTCCGTCGCGCTCAGGGTCTCGGGCACCTCGAGGATGGTCGCCGAGCGCGCCGCGACGTGGACGGAGCGTTCGACGCGGGCCCTCTCGACGCCGTCGAGCGTCACCCGCCGCAGGATCACGGTCCCGCTCCAGTCGTCGTCGTGATCGTCGTGCAGCGCGAGCACCAGACCCCCGTCGCGCGGCTGGAACGACGCGAAGCGGTCGGCGTAGACGGCCCGCAGCGCGTGCCAGAGGGGCTTCCGGATGCCGTGGGAGTCGACCGCCGCCCACGAGATGACCGGCCAGCAGTCGTTGAGCTGCCAGACGATCGCGCCCTGGTTGAGGGGATGCAGCGAGCGGAAGTGGGCGATGCCCGAGGCCACCGCGCGCGCCTGGTTGAGCTGCGTCGCCCAGTGCCAGTCGTTGATCGTGCGCGGAGCCGCGATATGGGCTCCGAGCCCCCGCTCCAGCTTGCCGTTGCCGTCCACGGCCTTCTGGTGCACGAGCATCAGCGGGCCGTAGGGGTCGGCGGGCTCGTCATGAACGACGGAGAAGAGCGTCGACCAGGACGGCGGGCCCTGAAAGCCGAACTCCGACACGAAGCGCGGACGGTAGTCGCGGTAGACGTCGTAGTCGACCTGGTTCCACACGTCCCAGATGTGGGTGGTGCCGTGAGCGGGGTCGTTCGGGTGCACGTACCGGCTGAAGCCGTAGGGGCTCCCGGGCGAGTAGGGGGTCGCGGGTGCGAGTTCGGCGACGATGGAGGGGAACAGGTCCTGGTAGTACCCGTCACCCCAGGTGGCCCCGCGCAACCGTGGCCGCCACTTCCAGTCCACCCAGCCCCAGATGTTCTCGTTGCCCCCGTTCCAGACGACGAGGCTCGCGTGGCTCGCTAGACGGGTGACGTTGTCGCGCGCCTCGGCGGCGAACTCGTCCCAGAGCTCGGCGTCCTCGCTGTACGCCGCGCACGCGAGGAGGAAGTCCTGCCAGACGAGGATGCCGTTCTCGTCGGCGAGATCGTAGAAGTCGTCCGACTCGTAGATGCCACCGCCCCACACCCGCAGGAGGTTCATGCCGGCGTCGGTCGCGTCGCGGAACCGCTCGGCGAGCCGTTCGCGGGTGATGCGAGGGAAGAAGGTGTCCTCGGGAATCCAGTTGGCCCCGCGCACGTACACGTCGCGGCCGTTCAGCCGCACGACGAACGGGGTCCCGTCGTCGTCGGGGGTGCTGTCGATCTCGACGGCGCGGAAGCCGATGCGCTTCTCCCAGCGGTCCGCACCGGCGGTCACGACGAGCGACGACAGCGCGGGGGCGCCGTATCCGCGCGGCCACCACACCTCGGCATCCGGGATCACCGACTCGAGCGCGGCGCTCGTCGCCTCGTCCGCGACGACGGCCTCGAGCACGACCCCGGCGACCTCGGCGCGCACGGTGACGTCGCCCGCGACCTCGCGCTGCAGTTCCACCTCGACGCGCAGACGGCGCGGATCGCCGCCGACCCCGGTCTGGGGCCGGACGGCGGCCAGGCGGCATCCGCTCCACGAGTCGATACCGATGCGCCGCCAGATGCCGCTCGTCACCAGCGCGGGGCCCCAGTCCCACCCGAAGTTGCACGCCGACTTGCGGATCGCGTTAAAGGGGTGCACGTACGAGTGCGGCCGCTCCCCCAGCACGGCCTCGCGCTCACGGGCGTACGCGATCGGCGAGGCGAACTCGATGCGCAGACGGTTCTCCCCTTCGCGCAGGACGCCGTCGACCGGCCAACGGTAGGTGCGGTGCTGGTTGCGGGTCCGGGCGATCACCACGCCGTTCAGGGTGACGTGCGCGACGGTGTCGAGCCCCTCCGCGACGAGGTCGTGCACGCTCTCGCCGTCCGGACTCCAGACGAAGGTCGTCTCGTACGCCCAGGCGTTGTGCCCGATCCACGCCAACAGCGCCTCGTTGTCGTCGACGTACGGATCGGGGATGAGGCCGGCGGCGAGCAGGTCGGTGTGCACGACACCGGGCACGGTCGCGGGGATCGGACGGGCGGGGATCGCCGCGAACGGCTCGGGGACGGCGCCCCCGGCGTGGTGAAGCGTCCATCCATCGGGGAGTTCGGAATAGCTCATCCTCCAGAAGTAGCACAACTACCTAGACCCGCCCCGTCGAGCGTTGAAATGAGGCCGGATTGCCCCTCGGTGGACGTTTCTTGTAGTCTGAC
Organism: Microbacteriaceae bacterium; assembly: GCA_022702225.1. Classification (GTDB taxonomy): domain Bacteria; phylum Actinomycetota; class Actinomycetes; order Actinomycetales; family Microbacteriaceae; genus Microbacterium. The sequence continues at coordinate 10,118 of JAKOMY010000399.1, forward strand.
TACTCAGCGACCGTCGCGGTCGCGCGTGAAGGAGATCGACTGATGTGCGCCGCTGCACGACCGGCCGAACCGGCCCGACTGTCCGTGGATGCCGCCCGCGGGCTGCTCGACGGACGTTCCGAGAGATACGAGAAGCATCTCGGCGACCTCGCCGGGGTCTACCGCGACGAGGCCGCGTTCGTCGAGGCCCTCGGCCGTGACACCGGCGAGCCCGTGTACTGGGTCGAGAGCAGCACGCCCGAGACCGGGCGGGGCGCCCTGACGATCGGCCTCAGCGTCCTGCGGCCCGGCCGCATCGGCGACGAGTTCGCGATGACGCGCGGACACCTGCACGCCCAGTCCGAGTTCGCCGAGCTGTACTACGGCCTGTCCGGATCGGGCGTCATGCTGCTCGAATCGGTCGAGGGAGAGTCGCGCGCGCTGCCGATCGGCCCCGGCGTCGTCGTGCACGTTCCCGGCGGGTGGGTGCACCGCAGCGTCAACGTCGGCGACGACACCCTCGTGACGCTCTTCGCCTACGCCACCGAGGCCGGTCAGGACTACGGCCTCATCGCCGATGCCGGCGGAATGCAGCAGCTCGTCGTCGCCGACGACGCCGGATGGACCACCCGCGCCAACCCCGACCACGGAGGCTACCGTGCCTGACGCCGAGGCCGTCCTGGCCGATCTCGCCCGCCACATCGACATCAGCTGCGTGCAGGCGCAGCACGATCGCGACGACGTCGACGAGCTCGCCCGGCGCGCGGTGGCGGGCGGCTTCGTCAGCGCTCATGTCCTGCCCAACTGGCTGCCGTACCTGCGCGAGCGTCTGCACGGCAGCTCCGTGCTCGCCGGGTCGCCGGTCGCCTTCCCCAGCGGCGGCGCGACCACCGCGACCAAGGTCGCCGAGGCGGCCGAGCTGCTCGAACTCGGCGCACAGGAGCTCGACGTCGTGGTG
>JAKOMY010000400.1 GCA_022702225.1 Microbacteriaceae bacterium
GAGATCGTCGAAGCGGCGGCGGCCCGCGGGCGTCTTCATGCGCTTCTCCCGATCGATCCCCAGAGTGACGCTCTCCCGGGGGCGGTCGTGGCATCCGCGATGAAGATGCTCGCTCCCCTGGACGCTCGTGAGCGACGGATCCTCGCGGCCCTGGCCGAGCTCGGGCCCGTGCCCCACGGGCATCTCGGGTCGATCGTCGCCTCTGACGTCCTTGCGCGGCTGCACGACGGCGGCCTGCTGTCGGCGGGGGCGGATCCCAGTACCTCCGCCGTGAGCGGTGTGATCGCGCGGATGGTGACCGATTCGAGCGATCTCGGCGATTTCGACGACGAGCGGCGAGCTCTGGCGCGAGAACTGCTCCTTCTCTCCCGGCAGTCGTCGCGTCTGACGCCGGGGGAGGAGAAGTTCTGCGCGCGGTGGGCCGACGCGGCGGGCGACGCGTCGCTCGAGAAGGCCCTCGCCCGGATCCTTCCGCGGGCAGCGCTCGCGCTCGCGCGGTCGAGTTCGCCCTGTGAGGCCCTATCCGTCGCGGAAAGAGTGCTCGAGGCGAAGCCCGATGCGACCGCGTTCTCCGCGCTCATCCTCGCCCGCGTCGCTCTCGGGGAGTACTCCGAGGCCGAACGTCTGCTGGATCACTACCCCGTTCCCACGACGAAGGAGGAGCGCGAGGGGGCTCTCCACGTGCACGTGAGCGTCCTGTTCGCCACCTGCACGGGGATCGACGCGGCCCTGGAGCGGCTGCGGACCTTGGCCGACTGGGCCCCTGACGACGAGGCGTGGCGGCTTCGGCTCGAGTGCTCGGTCAACGCCCTGTCGTTGTCCAGCGGGTCGGCCCCCGATCTTCCGGACGACCTGACCATACTGGACCCGCACGCGGACGAGGAGACGGTCAGTCTGACCGAGGCGTGTCAGGCGGCCTTCGAGGCCTCGCGCGGCGACAGCGCGAGAGTGCACGAGCTCCTGCACCGACGGCATCAGACGCACGGGATGGACGTGGAGTCGAACTTCACGGTCTTCCGGCTGCATGCCTTCGCCCTGATGATGCTCGGAGAGGATCTGGACCTGGTCCAGAGGGCCACGCGGCGTCGCCTGCTGGTCGCACGGTGGGAGGATCGGCAAGACGATGTAGCGCTGCTCGCTCTCACGGACGCGTCGATCCAGGTCATCCGGGGTCGACCTGCGGACGCCCTGCTGAGCCTGGGACTCATCGACGGGAGCCCCACGGAGCCGGTACGCATCTGGTGCGAGGTCGTCCGCGCGGCGGCGCTCGTCGTCAACGGCGATCTCGTGCACGCCGCCGCCGCCATCGAGCGTATCGACGCCGTCTCCGAGGACTGGGGTCGTGGGGGGTTCGGTGCCGTTCGCGACACCGTGTGCGCGCTGTTCGACGCCGCGAGTCGTCGGCCGCTCGCGGCCGCTGCGCGAGCGGAACGGGTGCTCGAACAAGCCCAGCGGACGATGCCCATCCTCGTGCCCGTGCTCCTGCGCTTCCAGTTGCAGAGCGGAGTCCCGGCCGAGGAGGTTCTCGAGCGTGCCGAGCTCCTCACCCAGCAGCTCGACATCGCCTCGCTGCACGCCTTCGTGGACGAGTTGCGAACGATGACCGGACGCGACGTGGCGCGCTTGGAAGTGTTGACCGCGCGCGAGAGGGAGGTCGTCCAGTTCGCCGCGTCGGGGTTCTCGAACGCCGAGATCGCCGCTCGCCTGAGTCTGTCGGTCCGAACCGTCGAGTCCCACCTGCACCACGCGCGAACACGACTGGGGATGGGGCGTTACGAGAGGTTCTCGTCCGTGCCCGCCTCACTGGCGGCCGGCAGCCGCTGAGTCGACGGCGCCTACGGGGCGCACGCCGACCGACGTCGTCGTCCCGCGTCCGTGATCCGGACGCGGGACGACGCTCGTCAGCTTCGTGCGGCGACGAGCAACTCTTCGGCGCCGGCGCGCAGCGCGGTCAGACGACGGTTGGCCTTCTTGGCCGAACCCGCGTGCACATCGAGGTACAGCTTGAGCTTCGGCTCGGTGCCGCTGGGGCGAACGATCAGGCGCGAGCCGTCCTCGAGCCACAGGCGCAGCACGTCGCCGGGCGGCAGCCCGTCCACCCCGAGGAGCAGATCGTCGATGCGGCTCACGCCGACCTCGCCGACCGCGACGGGCGGATGAGCACGCAGGGATGCCATGATCCCGGCGATCTCGCTCACATCGGTGACCCGGATCGAGATCTGGTCGCTCGCAAAGGCCTCGAACGTCTCCCGGAACTCGCGGAGCAGGTCCGCGACGGTCCGGCCCTGGGCTCGGGCGTCGGCGGCCATGCCCAGCAGTGCGATCGCGGCGGAGATCCCGTCCTTGTCGCGGACGACGTCGGGGTTCACGAGGTAGCCCAGCGCCTCCTCGAAGCCGAAGACGATCCCCGGTGCACGCGAGATCCACTTGAACCCGGTGAGTGTCGCGCGGAAGTCGAGACCGTAGTGCTCGGCCACCGCCTGCAGACCGGGCGACGAGACGAGAGAGCAGGCCAGAGTGCCGCCCGTTCCGGCCGAGGCCGCGGCGCGCGCCGCACGCCAGCCCAACAGCAGACCGATCTCGTTGCCGCTCAACCGGCGCCATCCGCCCTCGGTCTCGGCATCCGGGATCGCGACGGCGAGGCGGTCGGCATCCGGATCGTTCGCGATGACCAGCTCGGCGTCGGACACCCGCGCCGTCTCGAACGCGAGGTCCATCGCGCCGGGTTCCTCGGGATTGGGGAAGGCCACCGTCGGGAAGCGTCCGTCGGGGTGGATCTGCGCCTCGACGAGCACCGGCGCGGGGTATCCGGCCTGCGTCAGCACGCGCGAGAACGTCTCCCATCCCACGCCGTGCATCGCGGTGTACACCCAGCGCAGTCCCGAGGCTCCCGCGGGCGCCGGGGCCACCTCGGCGGTGGACGCGATGTACGCCTCGACGACGGACTCGGGGGCGTTGGCGTACCCGACCGAGCGCGGCAGCACCGTGACGTCACCGGCGTCGGCGATGCGCTGGATGTGGGCGGCGATCTCGGCGTCGGCCGGCGACACGATCTGAGCGCCCTGGTCGTCGCCGCCGAGGTAGACCTTGTACCCGTTGTCGTCCGGCGGGTTATGGCTGGCGGTGACCATCACGCCGGCGTCGGCGCCCAGGTGCCGCACCGCGAAGGCGAGCACGGGAGTGGGCAGCAGCCGGGGCAGCAGGATCGCATTCAGGCCCGCCCCGGCGAAGATCTCGACCGAGTCGCGCGCGAACACGTCGGAGTTGCGCCGACCGTCGTAGCCGACCACGACGGTCGGCGCCTCGCCGGACGAGCGCTCGTTCAGGTACGCGGCGAAGCCCGCGGCGGCCTGGGCTACGAGCACACGGTTCATGCGGTTCGATCCCGCCCCGAGAGTGCCGCGCAGCCCGGCGGTGCCGAAGGCCAGACGGGTCGCGAAGCGGTCCTCCAGGTCGGCGGTCGCCTCGGCATCCCCGCCTTCGACGCGTGCGATGAGCTGTGTCAGCTCGTCACGGGTCACGGCATCCGGGTCCTGCGCGAGCCAGGCGCGGGCGGCGGACAGGTACTCGCTCACAGCGAGCCGATCACGCGGGCCAGCAGCGCCGAGATGACCGGCTCGGCCTCGCGGCCGGCTTCGAGCACCTCGGCGTGGCTGAGCGGGGTCTGCTGGATGCCGGCGGCCAGGTTCGTGATGAGCGAGAAGCCGAGGATCTCCATGCCCGCCTGGCGTGCCGCGA
>JAKOMY010000017.1 GCA_022702225.1 Microbacteriaceae bacterium
CCGATCTTCACGAAGTACTCCGTGAGGCTCTCGGCTTGAGCGCGGGCCCAGGCGATCTGGCGGGTATGGAGCTCGTCGAGGGTCGAGGGGAGCCACGGGCCGAACTTCTCGGCGAGCGCCAGGGCGAGTCGCCCCGCAGCGACCGCGTCGGCGCAGGCCTCGTGGGCGGATTCGAGCGGCACACGGTAGTGCTCGGCGACGACCGAGAGCGTGCGCTTGCCGCGGCGGTACCGGTCGAAGGTCTTGTCGACCACGAGGGGGTCGATGACGGGGGAGGGGGCGGCGATCGGGGTCACGCCGTGACGCACGGCTTCGTTCTTCAGCATGGAGAAGTCGAAGGGCGCGTTGTAGGCGACGACCGGGATGCCGGCGGCGAACAGCGACCCGAGAGCCTCGACGACCTCGGCCACCACGCGCGGCGCCGGAGCACCGTCGGCGCGGGCGCGATCGGTGGAGATGCCGTGGATGGCCGCGGCTCCCGCCGGGATCTCGACGCCGGGGTCGGCGAGCCAGTCGCGCGCGTCGACGACGTTGCCTTCGGCGTCGAGTACACCCACGTGCGCGGTGACGATGCGATCGTTCTCGACATCGATCCCCGTGGTCTCGAGGTCGAACACGCCGACGAGGCGCGCCCACTCGGGCGTCTGGAAGAGGGGGAGCGGCTCGGCCTGCCACGTGGTCATGCGCTCACGGTAGAGGGGAGCTCCGACATCACCGTCGAGGCGCGCAGAGCGGGGTGGATGACGAAGAGCGCTCGATCAGAGTCGTGTGTCCCCCCTCGTAGACTCGACGCATGCCGAACCCGTACGCCGAACGCCTCGCTCAGATCCCCGTCGTGCGGCGCGAGGCGCGGGTTCTCGGGGGGACCACGGCGTACTGGGTCTACGGCGACGACGACGCCGGAACGACGATCGTGGCGGTGCACGGCTTCCGCGGTGAGCACCACGGGCTCGATCCGGTGGTGGCGCATCTTCCCGGCATCCGGGTCATCTCTCCCGACCTTCCCGGGTTCGGTGAGACCGCGCCGTTCGTCGGCCGCCCCCACGATCTCGACACCTACGCCGCGTGGCTGCGGGCGTTCGTCGAGCAGGTCGCTCCGGATGCCGTCGTGCTCGGCCACTCGTTCGGCTCGATCGTGGCGTCCGCGGCGGTGGCGGGCGGGTTGTCGACGCCGAAGCTCATTCTCGTGAACCCCATCGGGGCCCCAGCCCTCGAGGGGCCGCGAGGCATTCTGACTCGTCTCGCCGTGTTCTACTACCTGGCCGGGGCGAGGCTCCCGCGCGTGCTCGGCGACGCGCTGCTGCGCAACGGCCTCATCGTGCGCGTGATGAGCAACGCCATGGCCAAGACGCGCGACCCCGACCTGCGCCGTTTCGTGCACGAGCAGCACGACGAGTACTTCTCGCGCTTCGCCGACCGCGACGTGCTGCACGAGGCCTTCGTCACGAGCGTCTCGCACGACGTGCGCGAGTTCGCCCCGCGCATCGTGCAGCCGACGCTTCTCATCGCGGCCGAGAAGGACGACATCACCCCGATCGAGGCCGAGCGTCACCTGGCGACGCTGTTCCCCGATGCGCGGCTCGTGGAGATCCCCGAGGTCGGGCACCTGATCCATTACGAGACGCCGGAGGCGGCGGCATCCGCGATCCGGGAGTTCGTGGAGTAGTCGCGCGGAGCGCTCGCCCCCGGAATCGGGCCGAGCGCGAGACCGCGTCCGGTCAGGAGGGCGCGTGCGCCTTGCGCTTGCGGTAGGCGTTGACGTTCATGCGGTTGCCGCAGTTGCCCGCGTCGCAGTACCGCTTCGATCCGTTCTTGGAGAAGTCGACGTACACGCCGTTGCAGTCGTCGGCGTCGCACACGCGCACGCGGTCGTACTCGTCGGCGCGGATGACGTCGACGAAGGCGAGCGCCGTCTCGACGAGGATGCGCGTGGCCAGCGGATCCGCCGGGTCGCTCGCGTGGATGTGCCAGTCGAGGCCGTCGTGACGCACGAGCTGGGGGAGCGCCCGCCCGTCGGCGAGCATCGCGTTGACGAGGGGGGCTGCCGCGTCGCGATCCGCGCTCCACAGCTCCAGGATGCGGGGCCGGATGCCGCGGACGTCGGCGAGCTCGCGGGCGTCGCGCGTGCGCGAGCCGGTGTAGCCGTGGCGGCCGGTGAAGGCCTCGAGGTCGGAGGCGTCGACGAGGGTGTCGACGCCGCTGACCTCCGTGTGGGGCAGGGTGTTGACGAGCTCGACGGCGGCGCGCAGCACGAGTTCGGTGTCACGGATGAAGACCACGTTGACTCCTGACAGGTAGAGGCCGTACTGTCACGAGTGTAAACCCCCTTCACTCGTGACAGCAGGCCCGCATGACCACGTCCTCCGTGACCCTCCCGCGTCCCACCCACCGCGGCTCCACCGCCGTCACCGGCCTCGCGATCGCCGTGGCCTCGGCCTTGGCGTTCTCCTCCAGCGGGCCGTTCGTCAAACCCCTGCTCGACGGCGGCTGGTCGCTGGGAGCGGTGCTCCTGGTGCGCATGGGGCTCGCGGCGCTGCTGCTCTCGCCCGCGCTCGTGCGCGCGGTGCGCCGGCAGCCCGGGTTCCTGCGCCGCCACGGGCTGCTGATCGTGTCGTTCGGTCTGACCGCCGTCGCCGGATGCCAGCTGTTCTACTTCGCCGCGATGCAGCGGATGCCGGTGGCCGTCGCCCTGCTCATCCAGTACATCGCGCCGGTGCTCATCGTCATCGCCGTGTGGGTGCGCACCCGCCGCTCGCCGTCGAGGGCCGTGCTGATCGGGTCCGTCGTGGCGATGGCCGGTCTCGTGCTCGTCGTCGACATCAGCGGTGCACGGTTCGACCTGCTCGGCACGCTCTTCGCGCTGTGCGCCGCGGTGTGCGCGGCGGCGTACTTCGTCATCGCCGGGCGCGCGGGCGACGACCTCCCGCCCCTGGCTCTCGCCGCCGGCGGCCTGCTCACCGGGGCGCTGCTCATGGGGGTGCTGGTGCTCACCGGAGTGCTGCCCTTCGCGGCACCCTCGATCACCGTGTCGCTCGCGGGGCTCGAGCTTCCCGGCATCCTGCCCCTGCTGTGGGTGGGCGGTGTCGCGACCACCGTCGGTTACGCGCTCGGGGTCATCGCGGTGCCGCTCATCGGCGCGCGGCTGGCCTCTTTCGTGGGGCTCAGCGAGGTGCTGTTCGCGCTGGGGTTCGCGTGGCTGCTGCTCGGTGAGACACCGGCGCCGGTCCAGTTCGCGGGCGGAGCGCTGATCCTCGTGGGCGTGGTTCTCGTGCGGATGGATGCCGGGAGCCCGACCGAGCAGAAGACCGAGACGGCGAGCATCCCGGTGATCCCGGCGCCGTAGACGGAGGGTTTCGGCGCCGTGAAATCGGCGACCCCCGGCGCCGACGCTAGATCTCGTCGCGCGCCAGCTGCATCAACGGCCCCACGCGGTAGCCGATGACCTCGCCCATGACGAGAGACGTCTCGGTGCGCTCGACGCCCTCGATCGCGAGGATGCGGGCGTCGGTGTCGAACAGGTGCTGGGTGTCGCGGCACGCGACCCGCACGAGCAGATCGACCTGCCCGCTGAGCCCGTGCGCCTGCAGGACCTCCGGAACCTTGGCGAGCTCGGCGCGGATCACCGGCAGCTCGGCCTGACGGACGGTCACCTGCAGGAACGCCTCGATCGGGAAGCCGAGGGCTCCCGCCGACAGCGTGCGTTCGTACGAGAGGAAGACACCCCCGCGTTCCAGGCGGCTCATGCGCGCCTGGACGGTGTTGCGGGAGAGTCCGAGTTTCTCGGCGAGGGCGACGACGGTGGCGCGCGGATCGGCGGACAGGGCGCGGAGGAGGTCGAGGTCGACCGCGTCGAGCTTGCTCATGGTGCGAAACATTAGCAGCGCGAAGGTCGTTCGCGGTGGGCACGATGCTCAATGTGACGGCGAGGTCTTGAGCGGGGTGCGTTCCGCGCGTACGGTCGGCCTCGTCGGCGGTGCTGCCGGCATCCATACGCCCCCGCTCTCACGAGGAGCCCGGGCAGCACGGAGGGATGACGATGACGTACACCCAGACGCGAGGCTCTTCTGCGGGAAGCGCCGACGATCACGACGCCCCCGAGGACGTGCTCCGCCTTCTCGAGCCCGACGGCTCCCGGATCGCCGACGACACCCTCGACCCCTGGGTCGCCGACCTCTCACCTCACGAGCTGCGCGCCCTGCACCGTGACATGGTCCTCACCCGCAGACTGGATGCCGAGGGCGTCGCCCTGCAGCGTCAGGGCCAGCTGGCGCTGTGGGCTCCGTGCCGCGGACAGGAGGCCACCCAGGTGGGCACGGCCCACGCCCTCGCCCCCGGCGACTTCGTCTTCCCCAGCTATCGCGAGCACGGCGTGCTGCTCGGGCGTGGCGCCAAGCCCGCCGACTACGTGCTCGCGTGGCGCGGCGAGGAGCACTCGGCCTACGACCACACGTCGATCAACGCCGCTCCTCCCCAGATCATCATCGGCGCGCAGTCGCTGCACGCCACCGGCTGGGCGATGGGCGCCCAGCGCGACGGCTCCTCCGACGTCGCGGTCGCGTACTACGGCGACGGGGCGACCAGCCAGGGCGACGTCAACGAAGCGATGGTCTTCGCCTCGTCGTTCCGCGCCCCCGTCGTCTTCGTCTGCTCGAACAATCAGTGGGCGATCAGCGAACCCGTCACCGTCCAGGCGAAGTACCCCATCGCGGGTCGGGCGCCGGGGTTCGGCATCCCGAGTCTCCGGATCGACGGCAACGACGCCCTCGCCTGCGTCGCCGCGATGCGGTGGGCCCTCGATCGCGCTCGACGAGGTGAGGGTCCCTCGTTCATCGAGGCCGTGACCTACCGCATGGGACCCCACACCACCAGCGACGACCCCACCCGCTACCGCGATGCCGCCGAGGTCGAGGAGTGGGCGCAGCGCGACCCCATCGCGCGGCTCGAGGCGTACCTGCGCGCCGAGGGGATGCTGGACGATTCCGGCATGGCCGAGGTCGCCCGTGCCGCCGACGCGCTCGCCGCCGAGGTGCGCGCGGCGTGCATCGGGGCGACGACGCGCGCACCCGAGACGATGTTCGACCACGTGTATGCGGAACCCCACGCCGGGCTCGCGCGGCAGAGGGCGGAGTACGTCGAGTACCTCGCGGGGTTCGAAGGGGAGGGTTCGCGATGACGATGTCCACCACGACCGGTACGGCGACAGGAAGCACGGAGGCGTCGCGATGACTTCCCTCACCCTCGGTTCCGCCATCAACGCGGGCCTGTCCCGCGCTCTGGACGGCGATGAGAAAGTCCTGCTCATGGGCGAGGACATCGGCAAGCTCGGCGGCGTCTTCCGCGTGACCGACGGCCTGCAGCAGCGTTTCGGCGCGCACCGCGTGGTCGACACCCCGCTCGCCGAAGCCGGGATCGTCGG
>JAKOMY010000022.1 GCA_022702225.1 Microbacteriaceae bacterium
CCGGCGACGTCGGCGTCGTTGGCGAAGTGGATGTCGCGCGAGAGCCCGTGCTCGAAGAACTTCTCGGCCTCGAAGCCGATCCACGACTTCGACACGTTCGCGGCCGACAGGGTGCGGCCGCCCTTCACGATGGCCGGGAAAGCCACGCCCAGCGGCAGATCCGCGGGAGCTTCGAGGGTCTCGAGCACCTGGTGCACGGCCGCCAGCACGTCGGCAGGCTCCGCGCCCGCGGGGGTTGCGACCTTGACGCGGTCGCTGACGAGCTCCCCGGCATCCAGATCCACGATTCCGGCTTTGATGCCGGTTCCGCCGATGTCCACTCCGACCGCACGAGACGCATTCGTTGCCATACCCCTCAGCCTATCCAGCCGCACGGTCGGGATCAGTAGGATCGGGGGAGCACCGGCGGTTCGCGCCGAGACGCGAGATCCACGTGAGGAGCGATCGTGAGCGACGAAGACAAGAAGTACTGGTACAACCTCGAGACCGGCAAGGTCGAGCAGGGGTACGAGTCGCCCGCGGTGGATCGTGCCGGTCCCTTCGACACCGCCGAAGAAGCGGCCAACGCGCCGCAGCTCATGAAGGAGCGGTCGAAGCAGTGGGCCGAAGAAGACGCCCGCGACGACTGGGGCTCCGGCTCCGCCCGCTGAACGCCCACCGAAACGAGGGATGACGATGGACAAGCAGCGCGATTTCGTCTTGCGCACGATCGAGGAGCGGGGCGTCAAGTTCGTCCGCCTCTGGTTCACCGACGTGGTCGGCACGCTGAAGTCGGTGGCGATCGCCCCGGCTGAGGTCGAGGGGGCCTTCACCGAGGGGCTCGGCTTCGACGGCTCGGCGATCGAGGGGCTCACCCGCTCCTACGAGTCGGACCTGCTGGCGCACCCCGATCCCACGACCTTCCAGATCCTGCCGTGGCGCGGAGAGATCGACCCGACGGCGCGCATGTTCTGCGACATCACGACGCCCGACGGCCAGCCCGCCGTCGCCGACCCCCGGCACGTGCTCAAGCGGACGCTCGCGAAGGCGGCCGACGCCGGGTTCACGTTCTACACGCACCCCGAGATCGAGTTCTACCTGCTGAAGTCGTCGCAGCTCGGCGCGGACGGACGCCCGCAGCCCGTCGACTCGGCCGGATACTTCGACAACGTCCCCGGCGGCACGGCGCACGACTTCCGCCGCCGTTCGGTGCGCATGCTCGAAGACCTCGGCATCTCGGTCGAGTTCAGCCACCACGAGGGCGGTCCCGGTCAGAACGAGATCGACCTGCGGTATGCCGACGCGCTCACCACGGCCGACAACATCATGACCTTCCGCACGGTGGTGAAGGAGGTCGCGATCGAGCAGGGCGTGTACGCCACCTTCATGCCCAAGCCCATCAGCGGCCAGCCCGGCAGCGGCATGCACACGCACCTGTCGCTCTTCGAGGGCGACATGAACGCCTTCTACGAAGAGGGCGGGCAGTACCAGCTCTCGAAGGTCGGTCGCCACTTCATCGCGGGCCTGCTCCGCCACGCGAACGAGATCTCGGCCGTGACGAACCAGTTCGTCAACTCGTACAAGCGCCTGTGGGGCGGCGACGAGGCACCGAGCTTCATCTGCTGGGGCCACAACAACCGCTCCGCTCTCGTGCGCGTGCCGCTGTACAAGCCCAACAAGGGCCAGTCGACCCGCGTCGAGTACCGCGCCCTCGACTCCGCCGCGAACCCCTACCTGTCGTACGCGCTCATGCTCGCGGCCGGACTCAAGGGCATCGAGCAGGAGTACGAGCTCCCCGCCGAGGCGGAGGACAACGTGTGGTCACTCAGCGACACCGAGCGCCGTGCCCTCGGCTACGCGCCGCTTCCCGCGAGCCTCGACCACGCCCTCGAGTACCTCGAGGAGTCGGAGCTCGTCGCCGAGACGCTGGGCGAGACGGTCTTCAAGTACGTGCTGCTCAACAAGCGTCGCGAGTGGCAGCAGTACCGCGCCCAGGTGACGCCGTTCGAGCTCGCGAGCAACCTCGAAGCACTCTGACGGTCGTTCCATGACCTCGGGCGATCGCTCCACCGCGCTCACCGCCCTGGCTCGCACCGGCTTCTCGCGGCTCGCCGAAGCAGACTCCCTGCTCGGCGAGCTCGAGGAGTCGGTGGGGGTCGGACGGGCGGATGCCATGCAGCTCGCGCAGCGCGTGGCGGATCCCGACCGTGCCATCCTGTCGATCCTGCAGGTCGCCCGCCGTGATCGTGACGCGGTTCGCACGACGGCCGCCGACGCCGGCGCGTGGCGGGCCCAGTGGGATCTGGCCGGCGCCTCCGACGGGTTCGCTGAGTTCTACCTCCGCCACCCCGACGAGCTCGCCCACCTGTCGGGTGCCGGTCTGACGCTGCCGGACGAGCCCACGATGAGGGCCGAGCTCCTGGCATCCGTCGGCGATGTCGAGGGTTTCGCGTCGGATTCCTCAGATGCCGCGTGGGTCGCGTTGCGCGTGCGCTATCGCCGCTTGCTGGCCCGGATCGCGGCGTACGACCTCGGCCAGGACGACCCGGCGGGGGCGATCCCCGTCGTTTCCTCCTCGCTCGCCGATCTGGCGGGAGCCGCCCTCGAAGCCGCGCTGAGCGTGGCTCGGGCGCGGGTGTCCGGTGCCGGGCCGGGGTCCTTTCCGCGCGAACAGGTGGAGGCGACCCGGTTCGCCATCATCGCAATGGGCAAGACCGGCGCACGCGAGCTGAACTACGTCAGCGACGTCGACGTGATCTTCGTCGGGGGATCCGCCGACGAAGACGTGGTCTCCGAGGCGAGGGCGATCGATATCGGCACCCGCCTCGCCGTTCAGACGATGCGCGGCATCTCGGGACCCGAGATCGAGCCGCCCCTGTGGGAGGTCGACCCGAATCTGCGCCCCGAGGGCAAGCAGGGCGCGCTGGTGCGCAGCCTCGCCTCGCACGAGCAGTACTACGCCCGGTGGGCCAAGAGCTGGGAGTTCCAGGCGCTGCTGAAGGCCCGGGCCATCGCGGGAGACGCGACGCTCGGCGCTGAGTACGTCGCGGCGGTCCAACCGCTCGTCTGGCACAGCGCCGCGCGCGAGAACTTCGTCGAGGGCGTGCAGCGCATGCGCGAGCGCGTGACCGACCACATTCCCGCAGCCGAGGTCAACCGTCAGCTCAAGCTCGGCCCCGGCGGTATCCGCGACGTCGAGTTCACCGTGCAGCTGCTGCAGCTCGTGCACGGTCTCACCGACGAGCGCATCCGCCAGCGTGGCACGCTCGAGGCGCTCGACGCTCTCGTGGCCGAGGGCTACATCGGTCGCACCGAGGCCGAGGCCTTCGGTCGCGACTATCGTCTGCTGCGGCTGCTCGAGCACCGCCTTCAGCTCCGCGGTCTGCGCCGGACGGCCCTGCTGCCCGAGAAGGACGACGATCTCCGGGTGCTCGCACGAGCGTCCCGCCTGGCCGACTCGGCATCCGGAGTGCAGGCGGTGTGGGAGGGCATCAAACGCGAGGTGCGCGACATCCACGTGCGCCTGTTCTACCGCCCCCTGCTCTCGGCCGTCGCCGCCCTCCCCGAGGGGGAACGGACGCTCTCGACCGAGCAGGCGCGCGACCGGCTCGCCGCGATCGGCTTCCGCGACCCGGCCGGCGCGCTGCGCCACATCGCGGCGCTGACCAGCGGGCTCAGCCGCAAGGCCACCATCCAGCGGCACCTCATGCCGATCATGATCCGCTGGTTCGCCGACGGCGTCGACCCCGACTACGGTCTGCTCGTCTTCCGCCGCATCAGCGAGCGGCTCGGAAACACCCCGTGGTTCTTGCGCATGCTGCGCGACTCGGCGGGCGCTGCCGAGAGCCTCACACGCGTGTTGTCCGGCTCGAAGTACATCGGCGAGCTCATGGAGTGGATCCCCGAGTCGGTCGCCTGGCTCGACGACGACGCCCTGCTGCGTCCCCGCTCGGGCAAGGCCCTCGAAGAAGAGGCGCGAGCGATCCAGACGCGGTGGCAG
>JAKOMY010000041.1 GCA_022702225.1 Microbacteriaceae bacterium
GCGACGAGTCCCATCACGACGGTGCCGAAGGTGGGCGCCCAGGGGGCGGCCGGGTCGGACGAGGCCTGACCCGCGAGCTGGATGAGCATGCGCCCGATGCCGCCGCGTAGGCCGATCGAGACCTCCGCCACGACCGCGCCGACCACCGCCGAAGCGGCAGCGAGCCGCAGGGCGGGCAGCAGGTGCGGCACGGCGGAAGGCAGGCGCAGGCGTACGAGCGTCTGCCACCACCCGGCGGAGTTCGCGCGCATGAGGTCGAGGTGCATCGCATCGGGAGCGGACAGGCCCCGCAGCATGCCGATCGCGACGGGGAAGAACGCCAGATACGACGCGATGAGCGCGACCGAGAACCACGGCGGCCACGGGAAGCCGGATCGGTCGACTTGTGTCCCGATGGCGTTGACCACCGGTGCGAAAGCGATGAGCGGCACGATCTGACTGACGACGATCCAGGGGAGGAGCCCCGCCTCGACGAGGCGCCAGCGTTGCATCGCCACCCCCAGCAGCGATCCGACGATCACGCCGATGAGCCAACCGAGCGCCGCGAGACCCAGCGTCATGCCCGCGGCCGCGGCGACCGAGACGATCAGCGGCGGGGTGTCGCCACCGCTGGTGGGCGCGAACATCCGCGTCACCATCTCCCAGACGTGCGGCATGGCGCGGTCGTGCGTGCGGGGCAGCAGAATGACGCCCGACCCGGCCGACCCGTCGCCGCCCGCCGTGACGCCGTCCGCGGGGCCGAGCAGCTTGTACAGCTCCCACACGGCGATGACCGCGGCGACACCGGCCACGCCCCAGCTCACGCGGATCGCGGTGGCGCGCCCCCGGGAGGAGGGGATGCCGCGCGGCATCCGCTCCTCAGAAGCGACCGCCGCCGCGGTCCCGGGTGCCACCGCCTGATCGGTCACCGCTTCGCCGTCACCGGGGGAGTGAGAGCGGGGATGACGGTCTCGCCGTAGACCCGCATCGTCTCCTCCTTGTTGTCGTGCTGCAGGTAGCCGGCGAACTGGGTGACTCCCAGGGCCCGGAGTTTCTCGAGCTTGGCGATGTGCTCCTCGGCGGTGCCGAGCACGCAGAAACGCTCGACGATCTCGTCGGGCACGAAATCGACGTGGTCGTTGTGACTCTTGCCGTGCGAGTTGTAGTCGTACCCGGTGCGTCCGGCGATGTAGTCGGTGAGGGCTGCCGGCACGTCGGAGTCGCCGCCGTACTTCGACACGATGTCGGCCACGTGATTGCCGACCATCCCGCCGAACCACCGGCACTGCTCGATCATGTGCGCGCGAGCCTCGGGGGTGTCGTCGCCGATGTACATCGGAGCGGCGACGCAGAACGCGATGTCGTCGGGGTTGCGGCCGGCTTCCTCGGCAGCGCGGCGGACGGTGGCGATCATCCACTCGGCGATGTCGAGATCGGCCAGCTGCAGGATGAACCCGTCGGCCACCTCGCCGGTGAGCTTGAGGGCGAGGGGGCCATAGGCCGCGACCCACACGTCGAGTTTCGACCCGCGACTCCAGGGGAACTGCAGCGTCGCGCCGTTGTACTCCACCGCGCGGGAGTTGCCGAGCTCGCGAATGACGTGCACCGACTCGCGCAGCGCCTTCAAAGTCGTGGGCCGCCCGTTCGTCACGCGCACGGCCGAGTCTCCGCGACCGATCCCGCAGATGGTCCGGTTGCCGTACATCTCGTTGAGGGTGGCGAAGGTGGATGCCGTGACCGTCCAGTCGCGGGTGGCGGGGTTCGTCACGAACGGACCGACCGTGATGCGGCGGGTGGCGGCGAGGATCGCCGAGTGCACGACGTAGGGCTCTTCCCACAGCAGGTGCGAGTCGAAGGTCCAGACGTGGCTGAAGCCGTGCGCCTCCGCCAGCTGCGAGAGCTGGACGACGCGGGCGGCGGGCGGGTTCGTCTGCAGGACGACGCCGAAATCCATGGGTTCTCCTCTCAGACCAGGTACTGGCTCAGGCCGCGTTTGACGAAGCGCCCGTCGCCCTTCGCGCCGATGTAGGCGCCGTCGTCGACGACGACCTTGCCGCGCGAGATGACGGTGTCGACGTGCCCGTCGATCTCGTAGCCCTCCCACGCGGAGTGGTCCATGTTCATGTGGTGGGTCTTGCCCACGCCGATCGAGGTGTGGCCGGCCGGGTCGTAGACGACGATGTCGGCGTCGGCATCGGGGGCGATGACGCCCTTCTTGCCGTACATGCCGAACATGCGCGCCGGCGTCGTGCTGGTCAGCTCGACCCAGCGCTCGAGCGTGATCTGCCCGGTCACGACGCCCTGATACATGAGGTCCAAGCGGTGTTCGACCGAGCCGATGCCGTTGGGGATCGCGCGGAAGTCGCTCTGGCCGAGCGTCTTCTGGTCCTTCATGCAGAAGGGGCAGTGGTCGGTGGAGACCATCTGGATGTCGTTGGTGCGCAGTGCCTGCCACATGTGGTGCTGGTGACCCTCGTGCTTCGAGCGCAGCGGCGTCGAGCACACCCACTTCGCGCCCTCGAAGTCGCCCCACTCCTCGCTCGAGGCGCCGAGCTGGTCCTCGAGAGAGAGATAGAGGTACTGCGGGCACGTCTCGCCGAACACGTTCTGTCCGTTGTCGCGGGCCCAGGCGAGCTGCTCGACGGCCTGCTTGGCGCTGACGTGTACGACGTACAGGGGGGCGCCGGTGAGGTTCGACAGCATGATCGCGCGGTGCGTGGCCTCTTCCTCCATCTGCCAGGCACGCGCGACGCCGTGGAAGTACGGCGAGGTCTTGTTCTTCTCGATCAGCTGCTCGGCGAGTACATCGATGACGGGGCCGTTCTCGGCGTGCATCATCGTCAGCAGGCCGGTGTCGGCGGCGACCTGCATCGCGCGCAGGATCTGCGCGTCGTCGGCGTAGAACACGCCCGGGTACGCCATGAACATCTTGAAGCTCGAGATGCCCTCGTCGATCAACCCGGGCAGGGCGGCGAGGGAGTCGGCATCCACCCCTCCCACGATCTGGTGGAAGCCGTAGTCGATCGCGCAGTTGCCCGCGGCGAGTTCGTGCCAGTGGGCGAGGCCGTCTTGGACGCGCTCGCCGGCGCGCTGGACGGCGAAGTCGACGATCGTCGTCGTTCCACCCCATGCCGCGGCGCGGGTGCCGGTCTCGAAGGTGTCCGACGCACTGGTGCCGCCGAACGGCAGCTGCATGTGCGTGTGCGCATCGATGCCGCCCGGAATCACGTACTTGCCCGTCGCATCGATGACGGTGTCGACGGATGCCGCGAGGTCGTGGCCCAGCAGGGTCGAGCCCGGCGCGAGCACGGCGGCGATCGTCTCGCCGTCGATCAGCACGTCGGCGGCGCTGCGACCGGTCGCCGACACGACGGTGCCGCCCGTGAGCAGGGTGGTCGCCATCTCAGGCCTCCACGATCTCGCCGTAGGTGTCGGGGCGGCGGTCGCGGTAGAACTGCCAGTCGTCGCGCATCTGCTGCACGAGGTCCATGTCGAGGTCGCGGATGAGCACCTCCTCGTGCTCGGAGGAGCCGACCGCTCCGACGTGGTTGCCGCGCGGGTCGATGACCTGGCTCGTGCCGTAGAAGGTGACGGCTTCGTCGCCGTACTCGTTGTCCTCGCGGCCGACGCGGTTGGGCTGGAGGACGAAGTAGCCGTTCGCCACGGCCGCACACGGCCCTTCGACCTCCCAGAGGCGGTTCGACAGGCCGGGCTTGGTGGCGTTGGGGTTGAACACCATGTGCGCCCCGTTCAGGCCGAGCTCCCGCCAGCCCTCGGGGAAGTGGCGGTCGTAGCAGATGTACATGCCGACCTTGCCGACCGCGGTGTCGAAAACGGGATAACCGAGGTTGCCCGGACGGAAGTAGAACTTCTCCCAGAACTTCTCGAGGTGCGGGATGTGGTTCTTGCGGTAGCTGCCGAGCACCGTCCCATCCGCGTCGACGAGCACCGAGGTGTTGTAGTAGACGCCGGTCTGGGCCTCTTCGTAGATCGGCAGCACGCTGACGAGTCCGAGCTCTTTCGCGAGTGCCGCGAATCGCTGCACGATGGGACCGTCGATCGGCTCGGCGTAGCGGTAGTACTTCTGGTCCTGCGTGATGCCGAAGTAGGGGCCGTAGAAGAGCTCCTGGAAGCACACGACCTCGGCACCCGCCGCCGCCGCATCGCGAGCGAACTGCTCGTGCTTGTCGAGCATCGATTCCTTGTCGCCGGTCCACGTGGTCTGCGTGATGGCTGCGCGCACGGTCGTCATGCGATTCTCCCGATCTCACGGCCGGTGCCGTGTTCTGTTACTGTCGCGGCTGAACATTTCCCGACGATTTCCGTGCGTGACAACACGGTGAAGAGAAGCGCTTC
>JAKOMY010000065.1 GCA_022702225.1 Microbacteriaceae bacterium
CTCGAGTACGTCATCGTGGCGGCCGATGCGGGGGCGATGGGCGGCTCGAAGTCGGAGGAGTTCCTCCACCCGACGCCGATCGGCGAGGACACCTTCGTGCGCTCGGCCGGCGGTTACGCGGCCAACGTCGAGGCGTTCACCACGGTCGTCCCCGATGCCCTCCCCATCGAGGGCCAGCCCGAGCCGGTCGTCTTCGACTCGCCGGACACCCCGACGATCGCGACCCTCGTCGACCACTCGAACGCGCACCTCGACGCCCCGGCTCCCGGGATCGCCGGTCCCGCCACGGCGGAGGCGAACCAGTGGACCGCGGCGCACACGCTGAAGAACGTCGTGCTCGCCCTCACGCACCTCGACGGCACGCGCGAGCTCGTCGTCGTCGGCCTCCCGGGGGACCGCGACGTCGACGACAAGCGCGTCGAGGTCGCCTTCGCTCCGGCCGAGGTCGAGGCGGCCACCGAGGCGGACTTCGCGAAGAACCCGCTGCTGGTGAAGGGCTACATCGGACCCTGGTCGCCCACCGGCGCGGTGCTGGGTGAGGAGTCGGCGACGAAGATCCGCTACTACCTCGACCCCCGCGTCGTCGACGGCACGGCGTGGATCACCGGCGCCAACATCGACCAGAAGCACGTGCACTCGCTCGTCGCCGGCCGCGATTTCGTCGGCGACGGCTTCGTCGAGGTCTCGACCGTGCGAGAGGGCGACCCCGCCCCCGACGGCTCCGGCCCCGTGGAGCTCGCGCGCGGCATGGAGATCGGCCACGTCTTCCAGCTGGGTCGCAAGTACGCCGAGGCCCTGGGCCTGAAGGTGCTGGATGAGAACGGCAAGCTTGCCACCGTCACCATGGGCTCGTACGGCATCGGGGTGACCCGCATCCTCGCGATCATCGCCGAGCTCAACAACGACGCCAAGGGCCTCATCTGGCCGTCGTCGGTCGCCCCGTTCGACGTGCACGTGGTGGCCACCGGCCGCGACGCGGTGGCGTTCGAGCTCGCGGCATCCGTCTCCGACCAGCTCGAGGCCGCGGGCCTCGACGTGCTCTACGACGACCGCCCCAAGGTGTCGCCCGGCGTGAAGTTCGGCGACGCCGAGCTCGTCGGCATCCCGCGCATCCTCATCGTCGGTCGCGGCGCGGCCGAGGGCCAGGTCGAGCTCTGGGACCGCCGCACGGGCGAGCGTGAGACGGTGTCGGTCGACGACGCCGTGGCCGCGCTGACGCGCTGACCCCTCCTCCCCGGCGCCTCCCCGGTTTTCGGAGGGCACGCCGACCGTACGCGACGCCGGGATCGGTAGCGTGGATGCCATGATCTCGGCTCCCCGTCTGTCCCTGTCCGACGGTTCCACCATTCCCCAGCTGGGTGTCGGAACCTACAAGGTGCCCGCCGACGCGACCGCCGGTCTCGTCGAAGGCGCCCTCGCCATGGGCTACCGCCACATCGACACCGCGGCGCTCTACGGCAACGAGGCCGAGGTGGGCGAGGGACTGCGCGCCTCGGGCCTGAATCGCGACGACGTCTTCGTCACCACCAAGGTCTGGAACGACGACCAGGGTTTCGACGAGACGCTCCGCGCCTTCGACACCAGTGCGGCCAAGCTCGGCGTCGACCGCGTCGACCTGTACCTCATCCACTGGCCCATTCCCAGCGCCGATCGCTACGTCGACACGTGGCGGGCTCTGCAGCGCCTGCAGGAGGAGGGGCGCGCCACCTCGATCGGCGTCAGCAACTTCTCCGTGCCGCACCTCGAGCGTCTGCGCGAGGAGACGGGTGTCCTCCCCGCCGTGAACCAGGTCGAGCTGCACCCGCGCTTCCCGCAGGACGAGCTCGTCGACTGGCACGCCGCGCACGAGATCGTCACCGAGTCGTGGGCACCGCTCGCACGCGGCGGCCTGCTCGACGAGCCCGAGCTCGCGCGCATCGCCGAGCGCTACGGCAAGACTCCGGCCCAGGTGGTCGTGCGCTGGCACCTCGATCGCGGCCTCGTCGTGTTCCCCAAGTCGGTGTCGCTCGACCGCATCCGCGAGAACGGCGACGTCTTCGACTTCGTGCTCGACGCCGACGACCACGAGGCCATCGCGACCCTCGACACGGGGGAGCGGACCGGTCGCGATCCCGATCTCGACTGAGTCGTCGGGTCAGGCGTCGAGGCGGGCGTACCGGGCACGGAACACCGTGAACGCTCCGTAGGCGAGGAACCCGAGGCCGACGAGCGACGCGAGAACGGGTCCGGCCGGAAGAGCGACGACGGCCGAGGTGGCACCGTCGAGACCGCCCGCGGTGTCGGGCTCGACGGTGATGGCGGCGACGACCACGAGGACGCCCACGACGATGAGCGCCACGCCCTTCGCCGCGAAGCCGATGACTCCGAGCGCGCTGAGCGCCAAGCCGGCGGGGCCGTCGGGCGTGCGCACCTTCGAGTGGAACGACCGACGCAGTCCCATCCAGACGAACCCGATGCCGACACCGGCAACCGCGAGGCCCACGGCCCCGAGCACGAACCCCCCGACGGGCCACGTCAGTACGGCCTCGCTGAGACTCTCGGCCGCCTGTTCAGCGTGCGGACGGGCACCGAGGGCGACCGATGCCGACACCAGGCCGACGGCGACGAAGATCAGGCCCTGCGGCGCCTCGGTCGCGATCCGCCCGATGCGGCGCCACACCGTGAGGCGTCGAGGTGCGAAAGCCTGCAGGAGGTGCCACGCACCCAGGGTGACGAGGCCGATCGCGAGGGCCCACAGCGCGGCCGCACCCAGGGGTACGGCGGCGAGGGCGCGAAACGCGCCGGTCTGATCGCTGTCCTCCCGCGCTCCGAAACCGACCGCGATCACCAGCCCGCCGATCAGGAGATGCAGGATGCCGTTGGCCGCGTACCCGGCGCGGGCGATGACACGGAATGCGGGGTTGGCCTCGGCCTCGCGGGCGGCGCTGCGGGCGGAGGAGGGCACCACGGAACCGTATGCCGATTCCTGGGCGAGCGACAATCCGGGTGCGCGCCCGGGGTCCGGCATCCGTTCAACTCGTGCGGCTTCTCGGGTCGATGAGTGTGCGGCGAACGGGTGAAGATCGTGTGTCGGTGCCGTTGCCCCATTGGCGGGAGGGGGCGGTTCTGATTACGGTCGGAAGGTGCCCGAGAACACCCCAGAGCTGCGCCCCACCCACCCGCTCGCCATCGCGCCCGTCGTCGCCCCCGCGGCGTCCGTCGACGGCTTCGCGAAACAGTTCCTCCAGAACCTGAATTTCGACCAGGGCGTGACCCTGTCGACCTCCGACGTGAACGACCAGTACCTCGCCCTCGCCTACACGGTGCGCGACTACCTCATGGCGCGATGGTTCGACGATCGGGCACAGCAGAAGACGCAGCAGGCGAAGACCGTCTGCTACCTCTCGGCCGAGTACCTGCTGGGCCGGCAGCTCGACAACAACCTCCTCGCGGCGCGTCTGACCGACATCGCCACCGAGGCCCTCGCGCAGTGCGGCATCGACATCGACGACCTCCGCCAGGTCGAGATCGAACCCGGGCTCGGCAACGGCGGCCTCGGGCGCCTCGCCGCCTGCTTCATCGACTCGCTCGCCACCATGAGCGTGCCCACCATCGGCTACGGCATCCGCTACGAGTACGGCATCTTCCGTCAGACCTTCGCCGATGGTCAGCAGATCGAGCAGCCGGACGCCTGGCTGCGCATGGGGTCGCCCTGGGATTTCGCCCACCCCGAGGCCGCGCAGACCATCTCGTTCGCCGGCACCACCGAAACCTACGACGACGAGGGTGTCGAGCGCACCCGCTGGGTACCCGAGTGGAACGTCCTCGCGGTGCCGTACAACATGATGGTCCCGGGCTACCACAACGGTCGCGTGAACACCCTGCGCCTGTGGCGCGCGGTGGCGACGAACGCGTTCGACCTGCACACCTTCAACTCCGGCGACTACGTCGAGTCGGTGCGCGCGCAGACCTTCGCCGAGAACATCTCGAAGGTGCTCTACCCCGAGGACTCCACGCCCCAGGGCAAGGAACTCCGCCTGCAGCAGCAGTACTTCTTCGTCGCGGCATCCATCGCCGACTTCATCGAGAACGTCCTGCCCGAGGACTTCGACCTGGAGCGTCTGCCCGAGCGCGTGATCTTCCAGCTCAACGACACGCACCCGGTCATCGGGGTGCCCGAGCTGATGCGCGTCCTCGTCGACGAGAAGCATCTCGAGTGGGATGCCGCGTGGGCCATCACTCAGAAGTGCTTCGCGTACACGTGCCACACCCTGCTGCCCGAAGCCCTCGAGGTCTGGTCGGTCGATCTGCTCGGTCGCCTGCTGCCCCGCCACCTCGAGATCATCTACCGCATCAACGACGAGTTCCTGCTCGAGGTGCGAGAGCGCTTCGGCGACGACGAGATGCTCATCCGCAGCATGTCGATCATCGGCGAGCACCCGTACCGCTCGGTGCGCATGGCCTACCTGGCCACGGTGGCCGGCTCGAAGGTCAACGGCGTCGCCGAGCTGCACTCACAGCTGCTGCGCGACAACGTGCTGAAGGACTTCGCCGCCATGTGGCCCGACAAGTTCACGAACGTCACCAACGGCGTCACGCCCCGTCGCTTCCTGCGCCTGGCGAACCCCGACCTCTCGGCGCTCATCACCGAGGCCCTCGGCGCCGGCT
>JAKOMY010000068.1 GCA_022702225.1 Microbacteriaceae bacterium
GCGCGAGAGGGTGCACCAGCTGATCGGCCAGAAGTCCGACGGCATGTGGATCTCGACCTTCCACTCCGCGTGCGTGCGCATCCTGCGGCGTGAGGCCGAGCAGTTCGGCTTCACCAAGGCGTTCACGATCTACGACTCCGGCGACTCGCGCGCGCTCATCAAGCGCCTCGTGAAAGAGCACGAGGGCGATTCATTCGGTCTCACCCCGGCCGGTACGCAGAGCCGCATCTCGAAGCTGAAGAACGAACTGGCGGATGCCGAGTCGTACGCGCGCTCCGCCAACATGAGCGACCCGGCCGAACGCGTCTTCGTCGAGATCTTCTCGTCGTATCAGCGGGAGCTGCAGCGGTCGAACGCCTTCGACTTCGACGACCTGATCGCGCAGACCGTCTACCTCTTCCGCGCCTTCCCGCACGTCGCCGACGTGTACCGCAAGCGGTTCCGCCACATCCTCGTCGACGAGTACCAGGACACCAACCACGCGCAGTACGCCCTCATCCACGAGTTGACGCGGCCGGTCGGCTCCGACGCCGAGCCGTTCTCGTCCGGCGGCATGATGATCTTCGACGCGGACCCTTCGACAGGCTCAGGGGGCGGCGAGGACGCCGCGTCGCTCACCGTGGTCGGTGACTCCGACCAGTCGATCTACGCCTTCCGCGGCGCCGACATCCGCAACATCAGCGAGTTCGAGCGCGACTACCCGGGCGCCAAGGTCGTACTGCTCGAGCAGAACTACCGCTCCACGCAGAACATCCTCTCCGCGGCCAACGCGGTGATCTCGAACAACTTCGACCGCAAAGACAAGAAGCTCTGGACCGACGTCGGCGCCGGCGATCCGATCATCGGCTTCACCGGCTACTCGCAGCACGATGAGGCGCAGTTCGTCGCCGACGAGATCGAGGCACTCCACAAGAAGGGCGTCGACTACTCGGGCGTCGCGGTGTTCTACCGCACCAACTCGCAGTCGCGTGCGCTCGAAGAGATCTTCATCCGCTCGGCCGTGCCCTACAAGATCATGGGTGGCACCAAGTTCTACGAGCGCGCCGAGATCAAAGACGCCCTCGCATACCTCGTCGCCGTGGCCAATCCCGCCGACTCGATGGCCCTCCGGCGCATCCTCAACCGGCCGCGCCGCGGTATCGGCGACGTCACCGAGACGGCCATCGCCCGCTACGCCGCAGAGCACGGGATCACCTTCCGCGATGCCCTGGCCAACTCGGCCCAGATCGGCGTCGGCCCCAAGCTGCAGAAGGCCATCGACCAGCTCGACGCGGTGCTGACCGAGGCCACGGCGGTCATGCTCCCGGCATCCGGAGAGCTCGCTCCCTCCACCTCGGTCACCGAGGGTCTCACGCTGCTGCTGAACAAGAGCGGCTACTTCGACGCCCTGCGCGCGAGCAAAGACCCGCAGGACGAGGCGCGTCTCGAGAACCTCGACGAGCTCGTCGCGGTGACGCGGGAGTTCGCGCGCAACAACCCCGAGGGCACGATCATCGACTTCCTCACCGAGGTCACCCTCGTGGCCGATGCCGACGACCTCGACGACGCGTCGGGCTCGGTGTCGCTCATGACCTTGCACACGGCGAAGGGCCTCGAGTACGACGCGGTGTTCCTCACCGGCGTCGAAGAAGACCTGCTCCCGCACCGCATCTCGGCGAACGAGCCGGGCGGGCCGCAGGAGGAACGCCGGCTGTTCTACGTCGGCATCACCCGCGCCCGCAAGCGTCTGCACCTCTCGCTCGCGATGACCCGCGCGCAGTTCGGTGAGGTCACGGTCGCGATGCCCAGCCGGTTCCTACAGGAGATCCCCGCCGACCTCATTGACTGGCGGCAGTCGCCTGGCGACGTCAACGGCCGCGGGGGCTCGCAGTCGCGTGCGCTCAACGCCCGCGGACGACGCCCCGGCCAGGCCGGGAGCGCGGGTAACCGCTACGGCGACGACCTCGTGCCGCTGCCCAAGCGCGCGCCGGCCGACCCGAGCAAGTTCCCCAACCGCATCCCGGCGAAGGTCCGTGACAACGGCGACATGCAGCTCGCGTCGGGCGACCGCATCCGTCACGACGACTTCGGCGAGGGCCGTGTAGACGCCGTGACCGGCGAAGGCGCCAAGCGCGTGGCGCACGTGCGCTTCGACACGGTCGGGCCGAAGAAGCTGCTCGTCAAGATCGCGCCCATCACCAAGCTGTAGAACGCGTCGCGAGGCGGTTGGCGGGCTCCTCGCCCGGGCCGTCGGCGTGCCGCGCCCGGCGTGTGGTGCCACGGGCGCGGGCGCGCGCGGGGTGCCGCGGGTGTGGGCCGGGCGCGGGCCGGGCGCGGGTGCGCCGGGCGCGGGTGCGGCGGGCGTGAGTACGGCGGCGCGTGCGCGTGCCGTGCGCGTGCGCGTGCCGTGCGCGTGCGCGGGTGGGGGTGCCAGCGCAAGCGCGGGCGCGCCGTCGCGGGCGCGGGCGTGGGCGCGGCGGCGTGGCGCTCGCGCGGGTCCGTCCCACGCAGAAACGCGATCCACTCGCAGAAACGCGTGCTCCTCGCGTTTATGAGCGCTGATCGTGTTTATCGGTGCCCGAGGGCGCCGTCCCGCGCAGGAACACCATGCGGTCGCGGCCTCCACCGGGGCACGGACGCCGTTCGCGGCACCCCCCCGGGCCCGGCCCGCGGACCGCCCGGATAGGCTTGCGCAATGGCTCTCTTCTCGCGCCGCAAGAAGTCCGACTCCGACGACGTATCGGCCGACCGGCCCGACACCGCGATCGAGCCGGGCGAACAGC
>JAKOMY010000079.1 GCA_022702225.1 Microbacteriaceae bacterium
CCGACGAGCGGGAGCGTCGCCGCGAGCATCCAGACGTCGAATAGCGCGGTGGAGAGTTCGTGCAGGGCGCGGAGGGACGCAGCGACCACCAGGCTCAGCGAGGCGACCGCGATCGCCGGGGCCGCCAGCGGAGCGAGCGCGTCACGGAGCACGAGGATGGCGACGACCAACACGGCGATCGCTGCGATCGTGACGCCGATCGTGCGCACCAATGACGCGTCGGCGAGCACCGCTGAGGGCAGCAGGCCGACCGCCAGACCTCCTGCGGCGAACAGCACCGGGGCAGCGGCAACCGGGCGACGGCGGTCGACGGCGGCGGCGATCCACACGAGTGCGAGCGGGACGGTCGCCCACTCGATGGGCCGGACATCCGCGCCCACACCGACGAGGGCGACGAGCGCCGCCCCGGAGTGCGCGGTGATCGCGAGCGGCACCCCGACCAACGGGTGGCGCACGCGCAGCGCCGTGACGCCGACCGCACCGAGCAGGACCACCGCGGCCACCATGCGCACGATCGGACCGGCGTCGACGGCAACGAGCACGGTCGATCCGAGCGCGAGAAGCACCGTGACCGCCACGACGGTGTGCCGAGCCGACGGCGGTGCCCACTGCGCGGGACGTCGCGCGACCCCGATCGCCGCCGCACCGATCGCGACAGCGACCACCAGCAGGACGAGGTCGCCGACACCGACGCCGCCTCGATCCGCGGAGTGGACGAGCTGCATGGCCGTGAGAAGCACGAGGGAGAGAGCCCCGGCGGCGCCGACGGCGACGGGGAGCTCGTCGGGAGTGCGGGGAGGGCGGATCCAGGCCCCGGCCATCAGCACGGCGACCGAGACGAGCGCGACCACGAGGACGTGCACGAGGTCGTCGGGAGCGGACAGGGCGCTGGGAGCGAGGGCGACGGTGGCGCCCGCGGCGGCGATCACCGCGGGGGTGGCGACGGAACGACCCGCGACCAGACGCCGAGCCCGCTCCTGACCGGCGGCGATGGCGAGGACAGCGACGCCGACGGGCACGGTGAAGAGCTCGACGGTGTCGGTCTGCTGCCAGACCAATCGCGTCCAGAGCGCGAGAGTGCCCAGGATGAGGGCGAGCCAGATAACGTGTCGGCGCGGGCCGCGAGAGCGGAACAGACCGTCGCTGTCGGTCGCCCACAGCACGACGGTGACCGCCGCGAACAGCAGCGGGACCCACCGGACGCCCTGCGACGGGACGACGACGATCGACAGAGCGGCCACGAACGCCGTTCCCACGTCGACACAGGCCCGCGTGGACGGGTCGTCACCGAGGAAGCGCAGCGCCCCCGCGGCGATGACCAGGGCGATCGAGGCGTAGACGATTGCCGGCACGAGGGGCAGAGCGTCGATGAGTCGGAGCCCGGAACCCGCCGCCCCGGCGACGAGCAGCGGCGTCATCAGCGCCGCGACAGGCCGCGCGACGCGCCACGACCGATACGGAGGAGTGAGGACGGCCGCCGACGCGCCCGCGGCGACCAGCGCCGACACGAGCAGCCAGACATCGGTCGCGGTGCCCGTGCGGAACAGGAGCGCGGGCCCGGCGACCACCACGATCACCGCGAGGGCGGCGACCACGCCCGCGCTTCGCTGCGCATCGTCGAGACCGGAGCGTCGGGCGGAGGAGGTCACGACGGCGACGAGGCACACGGATGCCACCGCGAGAGGAACCGTCAGCGCAGTAGCGCCGTCGATGACGAGGTCGGCCCCGGCGCTCAACGCTCCGGGAACCAGCAGGGCACTGCCCGATAGGAACAGCACGACCGCGACCGTGGACGGCACCCGGAGACCGGGATGCACTCGGGCGACGGACAGGAGCACGGCGGCGACCACGACAGTGGCCAGCCCCCACGCGAGCGGGGAGGAGAACGACAGGAGCCACCCGGTGCCGAGAGACAGGGATCCGCCGACGGCCGCGAGGGCGAGGTCGCCGCGACGACGTCGGAGGACGATGACGGCGAGCACGGCCAGCGCGAGGTACCAGGCGACCACCAGCACCAGCACCCGCAGCTGGGGCCCCGCGAGCAGAGCGACGCCCACCGCGGCGACGAGCCAGGGGGTACGGCGTTGCGCCCACGATCCCGACAGCCGCCAGGCGCCGAGGGCGAGCACGACGATGGCGGCGAGCGCGATCACGGCCGAGGTGCCGGTGGCATCCGGGGCATCGACGTGAACCGCGGATCGACCGAAAACGACAGCCGCCTGCCGAAGAAGTGCCCCGACGGTGGTCAGCGCCCCGACCAGCGGGAGGACCGCGGCGACGCCTGCGGCGATCGCCGCCGCCAGAGAAGCAGTGACGACGGTCGTCCGGCCGAGGCCGGGGCCGGTGCGACGGGCTGCGGCGTCGAGCACGAGGCCGATCGCCGACGCGACGAGCACCGGCACGGTGACCGACAGGGTGGCGTCCGCCGCCCGGACGACCGTGGCCGCGACTCCCCCTCCGAGAACGACGACGGCAGCCACGGCGGCCGTCGGCGCAAGGTTCGCCGCACCTCGACGCGCGAAGGACCAGGCGTGGAGGGCGAGGCCGAGGGCGAGCACGGCGCTGAAGATCGCCGGGGGCGCCGTCGATCGGGGGTCGACGACCAGGGCGGCCGTGAGGGCGACGACCGTGCCGAGGGCCGCCAACCCCCGGACCACCGCGATCTCGACGGTCAGCTCCGGGCGAGGAGCCCGCGCGAGGAGCGGCGCGAAGGGCGCCGCGAGAGCGACGAGCAGCAGCACGAGGCCCCAGCCGTACCAGCCGAGGGCAGCGTCACGCTCGAGGACGCCGGCGACGAGCATGGCGGGGCCGACGGCCAGGGCCACCACCGCGGCCGAGAGCGGCGCGCGCAACAGCGACAGCCGCGCCCAGCCGACGAACGCGGCACCCGCGGCCACCGTCGTCGCACCCCAGTACACGCTGGGTTCGAGGGCGGCCGCTCCGCCCAGATCGTTGGCGCGAACGGCCCAGACGTCGAGAGCGACGAAGGCGATGCCGAGCAGGGCGATGCCCTCGGCGGTGGCGCCGAGGCCGCGTCGGCGCAGGAGCGACGCCGCGGCGATGATGGCGGCGGTGACGAGCCCGATGATGGCCGAGCGCAGCACGAGGCCACCGCTGATCCACGCGACGGTGAGGAAGAAAGCCGCCGCGACCGCCAGCAGCACCACCCCGACCGACAGCAGGAAGACCTGGACGCTCGACCGGCGGGGCTTGGGCGGCTCCGCAGGGGCGGGCGCGTTCGGGGCCACGGGAGGGATGCCGGCGAACGGAGGCACGCCCGGGGGGACGACCTCCGCAGCGGCCGGTGGCTGCGGGACGACCGCGGGGCCCGACGGCGGCGCAAAGGACACGTCGGCGGGTGCGGCGGGTGCGGCAATGACGGCCGAAGGCCCTGCCTGGACGGATTCACCCGGAAGAGCCGCCACCGGAGGCGGCAACACCGGATCAGGCTCCGACCGGGCAGCCGGCATCCGCTCCTGTTCTGCGCGAATAGCCGCGGCCTCGGCGTCGCGATGCACCCGCATGAGGACGTCGGCGCGCTCATCGACCAGGGCAACGATCCGCTGCGAGAGCTCGAGCACGCGCGCGGTGCGCCCATCGGAGAGGTTCAGGCCGCACGAGGCGCACGGCGAAACGGTGATCGCCGCGAAGCACGAAGGGCAGCGCGAGGTGTCGACGAGCGCGCCCGGCCCCGGCGGCCATGCGAACCCGGAAAGCTGTGCCCCACCGTCGACTTCCGTCATCGTGCCCCCTCGGCGTCGGTCGTCGACCAGGCTAGCGAAGTGCGGGGTCTCTGCCGGGGTTGTCCACGGCGGACCCTCCTCCCCAGGCGCACCACTTCCACCGGGCACATCGTGAAGAGGGGTCCACCGCGTCGCGAGCCGCCGCGCGACCTAGGGTGGACACCGTGCGGGTGCGGTTCTTCGGCGGCTTGAGCGTCGACACGGGTGAGGGAGACGCCACCGTGCCCGGCCGCGGGCAGCAGTCGCTCCTGCTGCGCCTCGCCGTCGACGCCGGCACCACGGTGGGCTACCGGGCGCTGGCGGAGGACATCTGGGGCCTCGACACCCCCGACGATCCCCGCGCCGCTCTTCAATCCCTCGTCTCGCGTCTGCGTCGGACGCTCCCCGCCGGCGCGGTCTCATCGACCCCCGGCGGCTATCGACTCGACCTGCCGCGGACAGAGATCGACATCACGCGCTTCCAGGATCTCGTCGCTCAGGCTCGTGCCACCAGCGATGCCGCACCGGCGCGGGAAGCGTTGGCCCTGTGGAACGGTGAGGTGTGGACCCCGCACGACGGGTTCGACTGGCTCGTCCGCGACCTGCTCGAGGACCGATCGCACGCCGAGCGGTTGGTCGCCGCCGCGCCCGCGCCCGCGACAGGGCCGTTCCCCGCTGCCGATGTCACGCCCGCGGCCCTCACCGCCCTCGTGGGTCGCGAGGTCGAGCTCGATGCCATCCGCGAACGTCTGACGACCGATCGTCTCGTCACCCTCATCGGTCCCGGCGGCGCGGGTAAGACCACCCTCGCCGTCGAGACGGCGCGCGCGGTCGCCGACTCGATCGTCGTCGAGCTCGCCCCGGCCGCCGCGGGAGACGTATGGACGGCGATCGCGGGTGCGGTGGGTCGTCGCATCCGCCTGCCCGAATCGGCGGGCGCACCCCTGACCGCAGCCGAGCGCGTGGCCGAGGCCGTCACCGGTCGACGCGTCGTGATCGTGCTCGACAACTGCGAGCACGTCATCCACGAGGCTGCCGAGGCGGCCCTCGATCTGCTGCGCATGAGCCCGGGAGTGCGCGTGCTGACCACGAGTCGCGAACCGCTGGGCATCGCCGGCGAGGCATTCGTCGACCTCGGGCCGCTCCCCCCGGCGGACGCCGACGCGCTCTTCGCCCAGCGTGTGCGGTCGGCGCGGGGACGTGTTCCCGACGACGACGAGCGCGAGACCGCACAGCGCATCGTGCGACGCCTGGACGGACTGCCGCTGGCGATCGAGCTCGCCGCCGCGCGGTCGCGCACCCTGACCCTCACCGAGATCGACGAGGGCCTCGACGACCGTTTCGCGCTCCTGTCGAACGGGCCGAGGCTCAGCTCGCAGCGGCACCGCACCCTGCGCGCGCTGATCGACTGGAGCTGGGACACCCTCAGCGACGGCGAGCGCACCGCCCTGCAGGTCGCCGCGGTCTTCGCCGACGGGATCGGAGCGGCCGACGCTGCCCTCGTGGCTCGCGCCTTCGACAGGGATGCCGCGGACTTCGACGCCCTCGTCGACCGCTCGCTGCTCGTCCGACGCGAAGGACGTTTCCGCATGCTCGAAACCGTGCGCGAGTACGGCCTCGAACGCCTGCGCGACGACGGGAACGAGGCGTCGTTCCGCGCGCGAGCGGCTGGAGTCCTGACCCGGCTCGCTGCGCGATGGGAGCAGAACGTACGCGGGCCGGGGCTGCGGGAAGCCCTCGCCTGGTTCGACGCGAACGACGAGAACCTGGCCGCAGCCCTGCGCACCTACGTCGACTCGAGCGACCGGAGAGAGGGCATCCCGCTGCTGCGCAGCCTGCTGTGGCCGTGGGCCGTGCGCGAACGCGGCGACGATCTGCGCCGCGCCGTCGGAGAGTTCGCCGACCCCGATGCCCCGCTCGACAGCGAGGCCCGGGTGGTGGTCGAGTCCCTCGCCCTCTTCTCCGCGTCCTTCCCCGAGCCCGGTCGATCCGCGACCGTGACCGGCGAGGCGTATGCTGCCCGCCGCACCGAGCTCGAAGCCGCGGCGGCGGCGCACCCCTCCGAGGTGACGGCGCTGGTGGCCCCGCTGCTGCGGCTGGCTGCGACCGTGATCCTCGCGGGAGGGGGTGAGAACGCCCGCACCTGGCACGTCGACGTGAGCGATGACGAGCTCGCCGAGGCTCCCCCGTGGTCGCGCGCGATCCTGCACGCTCTGCGCGCGGGAGCCGCGCAGAACGCCGGCGACATGGATGTGCTGGGCGTCGAGAGCGCGAAGGCGTTGGAGATGTTCGAGATGATCGGCGACCCGTGGGGCACGGGTTTCGCCAGCCAGCTGCGCTCGGAGTGGCTCGTGCTCGCCGGCCGTCTCGACGAGGCGCTGGCGGTCATCGACCGCTCGGAAGACGCGATCCGCGGCCTCACCTCCACGCCGGATCTTCTTCAGCAGGAGGCCCAGGCGGTCGGCATCCTGCTCCGGCTCGGCCGTCTCGACCACGCCCGGCAGCGGGCGGCCGACATCGATCGAGCGGCGACGGCGGATGGATCCGTCCGCGCGCTGGGGCAGGCGCGCATGACCGCGGCCCAGATCGAGATCGCCGCCGACGACGGCGAGGCAGCCCTGCGCGAGATGGAACGCATGGACCTGGCCGGGCAACCCGGCATCCCGGATCAGTTCCTCGCGTGGATCGACGCGCAACGAGCCCAGGCTCTGCTGCTCCTGGGGCGACACGATGAGGCCCGCGAAGCCCTGCGCACGGGGCTCATGCGCGCCGTCGACTCGCGGGATCATCCCATCATCGCCATCGTGCTCCTCACGGTGGCGGGGTGGAACGCGGCCGTCGACCGCCTCGACCGCGCCGAGGAGGCGCTCGCCCGGGCGGACGCCGTCCGCGGGGGCGCCGACGAACGCACCCCGTTCGCCGTGTGGGTGCGCGAGCGCATGGCAGCGGGCGCCGAGGTGACCCCGGCGCCCGCTGTCGGCATCCGTCCCGCTCTTTCGGACGTGGATGCCGAGACCCTTCTCGCGCTGCTCGACTAGGCCTTGCGCATGTAGGCGCGCACCGTGAGCGGGGCGAAGACCGCGACGATCACCGCCGCGCCGACGAGGGAGATGATCACGTCGGAGCCCGCCGTGCCCGTGTTGACGAGGTCGCGCACCGCGGTGACGAGGTGCGAGACCGGGTTCACGTCGACGAACCACTGCAGCCACGACGGCATGGTGTTCGAGGGCACGAACGCGTTCGAGAGGAACGTCAGCGGGAACAGGATCAGCATCGAGATGCCCTGCACGCTCGAGGCGCTGCGCGCGATGACACCGAAGAACGCGAAGATCCAGCTGATCGCCCACGAGCAGGCGATGACGAGCAGGCCCGCGGCGACCACGGCCCAGATGCCGCCGGCCGGACGCAGACCCATGATGAAGCCCATCGTGAAGGTCAGGACCGTGGCGATGGCGTAGCGCACGGTGTCGGCCAACAGCGCCCCCGACAGCGGCGCGATACGCGCGATCGGCAGGGAGCGGAAGCGGTCGAACACGCCCTTGTCCATGTCTTCGCGCAGCTGCGTGCCGGTGACGACCGAGGTCGTGATGACGGTCTGCACGAGGATGCCGGGGATGATGATCGGCAGGTAGCTCTGCACGTCTCCCGCAATGGCGCCGCCGAAGATGTACGTGAACATCAGGGTGAACAGGATCGGCTGCACCGTGACGTCGATCAGCTGCTCGGGCGTGCGGCGGATCTTCAGCAGACCGCGGCCGGCCATCGTGACGGTGTTCTGCAGGGTCTGCGCGAGGCTCGCGGTGCGGGGCAGGTCGCGGGTGGCGGTGAGGGCGCTCATGAGCGGGCTCCTTCCAGGTCGTCGGCGCTCTCGCGCGCGGCGGTGTCGTCGGTCGGCACACCGGTGCCGGTGAGGGTGAGGAAGACCTCGTCGAGGGTGGGCTGCTGCACGCTGAACTCGCTCAGGTGCAGCCCCTCCTCGCGGAACGCCACGAGCAGGTCGGTGACGCGGTCGGGGTCGGACATGGGCACCGTGAGGCGCGCGGCCTCGGGCGAGACGATGGCCGTGGCATCCAGCACTCGTCCGACGGTCGCTCGCGCGGCGTCGAGGTCGGAACCCGGCTTCAACCGCAGTACGAGCGAGGCCTGGCCGACGGAGGCCTTGAGCTCGAGGGCCGTGCCCTCGGCGACGACGCGTCCGCGGTCGATGACGGCGATGCGATCGGCGAGCTGGTCGGCTTCGTCGAGGTACTGCGTGGTGAGCACGACGGTGGATCCGGATGCCACGAGCCGGCGGATCGTGTCCCACATCTGTCCGCGGGTGCGGGGGTCCAGGCCCGTGGTCGGCTCGTCGAGGAAGATCAGCGGCGGCTGGGCGATGAGGGATGCCGCGAGGTCGAGCCGGCGACGCATGCCGCCGGAGAACTTCGCGAGCGGCCGGGATGCGGCCTCGGTGAGTCCGAACTCCTCGAGCAGCTCGCTCGCCTTGCGGCGCGCATCACCGCGGGACAGGCCCAGCAGGCGCCCGAAGATCATGAGATTCTCGGTCGCGGAGAGCTTCTCGTCGACCGAGGCGAACTGCCCGGTCAGGCCGATGAGCTGGCGCACGACGTGCGGTTCGCGGGCGACGTCGTGGCCGAAGATCTCGGCGCGGCCGCCGTCGGGTCGCAGCAGCGTGGTGAGCATGCTGATGGTGGTGGTCTTGCCGGCGCCGTTGGGGCCGAGGACCCCGTAGACCGTGCCGGCTTCGACGACGAGATCGACGCCGTCGACGGCGCGGTTCGAGCCGAACGTCTTGACGAGCCCCTCGGCTCGTACGGCCGGAGTGCGGGTGGAGGAAGTGGTCATGACGACAGGATGCGCCGGAGGCTCTGCCGCACCGCTGTCACGGCGGCGGGAGCGCTGTCACGGCGCTGTCACGACTCCCCCGAGACGACGAGAGACCGGATGCCACGGCCTCGGGCCACGGCATCCGGTCTCTCGTTCTCGCGGGTCAGGCTCCGCGCAGGCGCTCAGCCAGGTAGCCCTGCAGCGCGTCGAGGCCGATGCGCTCCTGGCCCATCGTGTCGCGGTCGCGCACGGTCACGGCGTTGTCGTCGAGCGAGTCGAAGTCGACCGTGACGCAGAACGGCGTGCCGATCTCGTCCTGGCGGCGGTAGCGGCGGCCGATGGCGCCGGCGTCGTCGAAGTCGATGTTCCAGCCGGCCGCGCGGAGCGTGTCGGCGACCTCGCGGGCCAACGGCGACAGGCGCTCGTTGCGCGAGAGCGGCAGGACGGCGACCTTGACGGGCGCGAGACGCGGGTCGAGCTTGAGCACCGTGCGGGTGTCGGTGCCGCCCTTGGCGTTGGGCACCTCTTCTTCGCGGTAGGCGTCGACGAGGAAGGCCATCATCGCGCGCGTCAGACCGAACGAGGGCTCGATCACGTAGGGCGTGTACTTCTCGCCCGAGGCCTGGTCGAAGAAGGTGAGCGACTGGCCCGAGGCCTCGGAGTGGCTCTTGAGGTCGTAGTCGGTACGGTTGGCGACTCCCATGAGCTCGCCCCACTCCTTGCCCGGGAAGCCGAAGCGGTACTCGACGTCGATCGTGCCGGCGGAGTAGTGCGCGCGGTCGTCCTCGGGGACGTCGAAGCGCTTCATGTTCTCGGGGTCGATGCCCAGCTCGATGAACCAGTTCCAGCAGGCCTCGACCCAGTGCTCGAACCACTCGTTCGCCTCGGCCGGCGGGGTGAAGTACTCGATCTCCATCTGCTCGAACTCGCGCGTGCGGAAGATGAAGTTTCCGGGCGTGATCTCGTTGCGGAACGCCTTGCCGACCTGGCCGACGCCGAACGGGGGCTTGCGACGGGATGCCGTGAGCACGTTCGAGAAGTTCACGAAGATGCCCTGCGCCGTCTCGGGGCGCAGGAAGTACAGGCCCGACTCGTCGTCGACGACGCCGAGGTAGGTCTTGACCAGGCCCGAGAACGACTTCGGCTCGGTGTACTGGCCCTTGGTGCCGCAGTTGGGGCACGGGACGTCGGCGAGACCGTTCTCGGCCTTGCGGTTCTTACGCGCCTCGAAGTCCTCGATGATCGTGTCGGCGCGGAAGCGCTTGTGGCACTGCAGGCACTCGACCAGCGGGTCGGTGAACGTGGCGACGTGCCCTGAGGCCTCCCACACGCGCTTGGGCAGGATGATGCTCGAGTCCAGGCCCACCATGTCGCCACGACCGCGGACGAAGGTCTGCCACCACTGCCGACGGATGTTCTCCTTCAGCTCCGTGCCGAGGGGACCGTAGTCCCACGCGGACCGCGAACCGCCGTAGATCTCACCGGCCTGGAAGACGAACCCGCGATGGCGGGCGAGGGCGATGACCTTGTCGAGGCGGGACTGTTCGGCCACGGTGGCTCCAATGGTCGGGAAAGTTGTGGGGATCGAGCGCGAGTGCGCGGCATCCAGTTTATCGAAGCGGCCCG
>JAKOMY010000092.1 GCA_022702225.1 Microbacteriaceae bacterium
GCCCCACCTACCTCGTGGCCCGCACGCTCACCGCGAGCGCCGCGCTCAAGCTCGCCGAAGCGCAGATCGGCGCCGAGAAGGCATCCGAACTGCGTCGTCGCGTCGAGGCGCTCGAGGCGTGAGGGGCTCGCGCGGCGAGGGGTAGATTGGCGGCGTGATGCCGCTCGTCTTCCTCGCCGTGGCCCTCGCCGGCGGCGTGGGGGCGGCGCTGCGCTATCTGCTCGATGTGGCTGTGCGGCGCCGCACGGGGGAGCGGTTCCCGTGGGGCATCCTGGTCGTGAATCTCACCGGGGCGCTGGTGCTCGGCATCCTGACCCCCCTTCCCGCCGACGAGTCGTGGCGGTGGGTCCTCGGGACGGGCCTGCTCGGCGGATACACGACCTTCAGCGCGGTGGCCGTGACCACGGCGCTGCTCGCCGAAGAGGGGCGCTCCCGCGCGGCGGTGTCGTACGCGGTGGTGTCGTTCGTCGGGTCCGTCGTCGCGGCGGCACTGGGTCTGTCGCTCGGATCGGCGCTCTGAGGCAGCCGCCCGCCGGGCGGTCCGAGGGGTGGGAGCGCATGGGATACTGAGCTTCGATACATTCCTGTATCGGACTTACCCGGAGGGTCCCCCGTGTCGTACCTGGCCGTCCTGAGCCTGAAGAACCGCGCCCTCATCGCCCTCGTCACGATCGTCGCGGCGATCTTCGGCGGGCTCGCGCTCACCAGCCTCAAGCAGGAGCTCATCCCCTCGATCGAGTTCCCGCAGCTCGCCGTCGTCACGACCTACCCGGGCGCCTCGCCCGAAGTCGTCGAGACCGACGTGTCGACGCCCATCGAGAACGCGATCCGCGGCGTGGAGGGGCTCGAATCCACCACCGCGACGAGCACGACGAACTCCTCGATCGTCTCGGCCAAGTTCACCTACGGCACCGACCTCGCGGGGGCGCAGCAGAAGATCCTCGCCGCGATCGCGCGCATCAAAGACCAGCTGCCCGACTCCGCCGACACCACCGTCGCGTCGGCCAGCATCGACGACTTCCCCGTCATCCAGCTCGCCGTCACGGGATTCACCGACGCCGAGGCGACGCAGTCCATCCTCCAAACGAGCGTGGTCCCCGACCTCGAGGATGTCGCGGGGGTCAACGGCGCGCAGATCGTGGGCGGCACCGCCCAGCGCGTGACGATCACCCCCGACACCACCAAGCTCGCCGAGCGCGGCTTCAGCCAGCAGGCGATCACCGACGCCCTCGGTGCCAACGGCGTGCTCTTCCCGGGCGGCTCCCTGACCGAGGGCGACCAGACCCTCACCGTGCAGACCGGGTCGAAGCTGACCAGCGTCGACGAGATCTCCGCCCTCCCGCTCGTGCCCACCGACGCCGCCCAGTTCCAGGCGGGGCAGACGAAGATCAGTGATGTCGCCACGGTCGCCCTCGAGCCCGACCCCGTGACCACGCTGTCGCGCGTCGACGGGCAGCCGGCCCTGACCATCGCCGTCACGAAGCTCCCGGCCGCGAACACCGTCGACGTCTCGCGTGGCGTTCTCGATGCGCTCCCGGGTCTCGAATCGCAGCTCGGTCAGGGCGCGAAGTTCACGGTCGTCTTCGACCAGGCGCCGTTCGTCCAGCAGTCGATCGAGGCCCTCGCGCAAGAGGGGCTTCTCGGTCTCGTCTTCGCCGTCGTGGTGATCCTCATCTTCCTCATGTCGGTGCGGTCGACGCTCGTGACGGCGATCTCGATCCCCACCAGCGTCCTCATCACCTTCGTCGGGCTGCAGGCCTTCGGGTACTCGCTGAACATCCTGACGCTCGGCGCGCTCACGATCGCGATCGGCCGCGTCGTCGACGACTCGATCGTGGTGATCGAGAACATCAAGCGCCATTACGTCGGTGACGCCGACAAGATCCCCACGATCGTGCGCGCGGTGCGCGAGGTGGCGGCCGCCATCACGGCATCCACCATCACCTCCGTTGCAGTGTTCCTCCCCATCGCCTTCGTGGGGGACGTGACGGGAGAACTCTTCCGGCCGTTCTCGCTGACCGTTACGATCGCCATGGCGGCCTCGCTGCTCGTGTCGCTCACCATCGTGCCCGTGCTGGCGTCGTGGTTCCTGAAGCCCGGAAAGGTCATCCGCGACGCCGAGGGGAATCCGATCGACCCCGAGTCGCCGACCGCGCCGCCCTCGCGCTTGCAGAAGGCCTACGTTCCGGTGCTGCGCTGGACGCTGAAGCACTCGTGGGTCACCCTCGCTCTGGCCGTGCTCGTGCTCGGCGGGACGCTCGCGTCCGTCCCCCTGCTCAAGACGGACTTCCTCGGCGACTCCGGTCAGAACACCTTCACCGTCACTCAGAAGATCGGCTCCGCCCCGAGCCTGGATGCCGAGGACGCGGCGGCCCAGAAGGTCGAGGCCGTTCTGCTCGACACCGACGGCGTGCAGACGGTGCAGACCTCGATCGGCTCGAGCGGGTCGGCGTTGCGCGACGCCTTCTCGGGCGGAGGCTCGGGCATCACGTACTCGATCACCTCCGAATCGGGCGTCGACCAGGTCGAGCTCCGCGACCGCGTTCGCACCGAACTCGAGGCGCTCCCCGACGCGGGCGAGATCGAGGTCGCGGCCTCCGGCGGCGGACTCGGCTCGGCCGGCATCACCGTCGACGTCACCGCCGCCGACGGACAGTCGCTGCAGCAGGCGAGCGATGCCGTGGTCGCGGGTCTGCAGGGGCGCGACGGCATCGGTCAGGTCACCAGCAGCCTCTCGGCATCCCTCCCCTTCGTCTCCGTGCGCGTCGACCGCGACGCGGCCTCCGAGCGCGGGCTGTCCGAACGCGCCGTGGGTGCGCTCGTCTCGGCGACGCAGCAGCCGCGGCAGGCCGGCACGGTAGAACTCGACGGACGCGGGGTGACCGTGTACGTCGCCACCGCCAACCCGCCGAAGACCATCGACGACCTGCGCGCCCTCGAGATCCCGAGCGCGCGCGGCAACGTCCGCCTCGACGAGATCGCCGCCGTCGAGCAGAGCCAGACCCCGCCGTCGATCTCGACCTCGCGCGGGCTGCGCACGGCCACGATCACGGTGACGCCGACGACCGACGACCTGGGCAGTTCGTCGGCCAGCGTCACCGCCGCCCTCACCGACACCTCCCTGCCGCAGGGGGCCACGGCGAAGGTCGGTGGTTCGGTCACCGACCAGCGTGACGCGTTCAGTCAGCTCGGCCTCGCGCTGCTCGCGGCGATCCTCATCGTCTACGTGGTGATGGTCGCGACCTTCAAGTCGCTGCGCCAGCCGCTCGAGCTGCTCGTGTCGGTGCCGTTCGCGGCGACCGGAGCGATCCTCATGCTGTTGATCACGGGTGTCCCGCTCGGGGTCGCGGGCATGATCGGTGCACTGATGCTCGTCGGAATCGTGGTGACCAACGCGATCGTGCTCATCGACCTCGTGAACCAGTACCGGGCCCGCGGTCTCAGCGTCTTCGAGGCGACGGTCGTGGGAGGCGCCCGACGCCTGCGTCCCATCCTGATGACGGCTCTCGCGGCGATCTTCGCCCTCGTGCCGATGGCCCTGGGGATCACCGGCCACGGCGGATTCATCTCGCAGCCGCTGGCGGTCGTGGTGATCGGCGGGCTCGTGTCGTCGACGTTCCTGACGCTGCTGGTGCTGCCGACGCTCTACAACCTCATCGAAGGAGCGAGCGAGAGGCGCCGTGAGCGGCGGGCGGCGCGAGAGGCAGGGCACGTCGAGTCGACGGCCGACGACGGGCACCCCCTGAGCCGCCGAGAACTGCGCGAGAAGCACTGACGCGGAACGGGCGGGATGCCGACACCCGGCGTCCCGTCCCTCTCGCGGTGCTCATCCCGAGGTGTCGGCGGTCACCGCTCGGGATGAGTGTCGACGCGCGATCGGGGCGGAGCGACGAGCCCTCGACGGGGTGAGCGGGTGCGACGCGCGGGGAGCGCTGCGCCGCCGAGCGCGCGGGCCGACGGGTGGCCGTCGGCCGGGCGAGCGGCAGGCGACGGCGCCGGCGGGGGGCGTGGTCCACCACGGCGGGATCCTGTGCCGTCGGGTTCGACGTGGCCGCCGTCGCCGCCGAGGCGAGGATCTGGGTGAACATGCCCGACCACGCGAACATCGCCGCGCACGAAATCGTCTCGAACAGCGCCAGGTTGATGGTCGCCGAGACGAACAGCGTGATCGAGACGATCAGCCAGACGGTCGCGATCCCCGTGCCGATCGCCATCCGCTTACCGAGACGGTGGAAGAGGAACGGCGCGCTCAGCAGCAGAGCGAGGAATCCCAGGACCATCGAGCCCGCGACCTTGTCGTGAAGGTCTTTGTCGGTGTTCAGAGGAATGCAGCCCACGAGAGCGAGAT
>JAKOMY010000106.1 GCA_022702225.1 Microbacteriaceae bacterium
CGCGGACGCACCGGCATGGCCTCGGCGATGACCAACACGACGAAGATCATGGGCGGCACGATGTCGTCGGCGTTCTTCGGCGTCGTTCTCGCCGGCGGTGCGGCCACCGCGATCGGCACGGCCGCCCCCTTCACCGGGTACGTCACCGTATGGGTCGTCTGCAGCGCGAGCGGCCTTCTCGCCGCCGTTCTGCTGGCCTTCGTCCCGAGTGTCGCGTTCTCGGACACGGTCGAGGCGAAGGTCGCCGTCACCGCCGCGCGCGGCGAGTTGGTGTGACCGCCGATCAGC
The DNA here is from genome assembly GCA_022702225.1 of Microbacteriaceae bacterium. Lineage (GTDB taxonomy): Bacteria > Actinomycetota > Actinomycetes > Actinomycetales > Microbacteriaceae > Microbacterium. Next base: position 289 of record JAKOMY010000106.1, read on the forward strand.
GCGTCTTCAGCGGCCCCCGCGCCAGCAGGTGCTGCGCCGACTGCGCCACGGGGCGCAGGGTCACCAGGTCGAGATTCACGTGGCCGGGCGCATCGAGCGCATAGGCGATCACATCCGCGACATCGCCGGCCGTCAGCGGCGCCTCGACACCCTCGTACAGTTTGTCGGCGGCATCCTGGTCTCCCCCCAGGCGGTTGAGCGTGAACTCCTCCGTGCGCACCATCCCCGGGGCGATCTCGATGACGCGCAGCGGTTCGCCGTTGAGCTCCTGGCGCAGCGCGTGCACGAGCATGGCCTCGCCCGCCTTGGCCGCGTTGTAGCCGCCACCACCCGGGTACGCCGTCTGCGCGGCGGTGGAGGTGACGAAGAGCACGTCGGCGTGACCGGTCGCGTTCGCAGCCGTGCGCAGAAGCGGCAGAAGGGATGCCACGAGCCGCTGTCCCGAGAGCACGTTGGCCTCGAACATCCAGCGCCAGTCCTCGGCGTCGCCGTCTTCGATCCGGTCGCTCCCGCGTGCCCCGCCCGCGACGTGCACGAGGGCGTCGACGCCCCCGGTCTCGCTCAGCCAGGTCGAGAGACCGGCGATGTCGTCGGCGTCGGTGAGGTCGGCCGCGTGCGCGACGACCCCCGTCTCGGCCTCGAGGGCTCGGAGACGCTCGGCGCGGCGCGCGACGCCCACGACGTCCCACCCGCGCGAGCGCAGCAGCCTCGCCGTCGCCTCTCCGATACCCGAACTGGCCCCGGTCACCACTGCGCGTCGCGTCATGGCATCCACGCTATCGCTCCCGTCCGACACCGGCATGGCAGAGGTGTTACGGCCCGTGTCCGGGTCGCTTGTCGGCGTCCGAGGCTGTCCCTACGCTCGCAGCAGGCCACGGCGACCGCCCGGCCTCCCGAAGCTGAGGAGCAGTCATGTCGGTACCCGAGAACTGGCGTTTCGAGACCAAGCAGATCCACACGGGTGCGCAGCCCGACCCGGTCACGAAGGCTCGCGCCACCCCGATCTACCAGACGACCTCGTACGTCTTCGACAACGCCGACCACGCCGCGAACCTCTTCGCGCTGGCCGAGTTCGGCAACATCTACACGCGCATCCAGAACCCCACGCAGGACGTCGTCGAGCAGCGCGTCGCGGGCCTCGAGGGCGGCACCGGCGCCCTCCTCGTCGCCAGCGGCCAGGCGGCCGAGACCTTCGCCGTGCTCAACATCGCACAGGCCGGCGACCACATCGTCTCGTCGAGCTCGATCTACGGCGGCACCTACAACCTCTTCAAGTACACCCTCGCCAAGCTCGGCATCGAGACCACGTTCGTCGAGAACCAGGACGACCCCGAGGAGTGGCGCGCCGCGGTCCGCCCGAACACGAAGCTGTTCTTCGCCGAGACCATCGGCAACCCCAAGATCAACGTCCTCGACATCCGCTCGGTCGCCGACGCGGCGCACGAGGCGGGTGTGCCGCTCATCGTCGACAACACGATCGCGACCCCGTACCTGATCCGCCCCTTCGAGCACGGCGCCGACATCATCGTGCACTCGGCGACGAAGTTCCTCGGCGGGCACGGCACCACGATCGGCGGCGTGATCGTCGACGGCGGCACCTTCCCGTGGTCCGAGCACTCCGACCGCTTCCCCGGCCTCACGACCCCCGACCCCTCGTACCACGGCGCCGTGTACACGCAAGCGGTCGGCGACGGTCTCGCCTACATCATCAAGGCCCGCGTCCAGCTGCTGCGCGACCTCGGCGCCTCCATCGCCCCGCAGAGCGCGTGGCAGCTGATCCAGGGCATCGAGACCCTGTCGCTGCGCATCGAGCGCCACGTGCAGAACGCCCAGGAGATCGCGGAGTGGCTCGAGTCGCACCCCGACGTCGCCACGGTGAACTACTCCGGCCTTCCCACCTCCCCCTGGTACGCCGCCGCCAACAACTACGCCCCCAAGGGCGTGGGCGCGGTGCTGTCGTTCGAGCTCAAGGGCGGTGTCGAGGCGGGCCGCGAGTTCGTCAACTCGCTGAGCCTGTTCAGCCACCTGGCCAACATCGGCGATGTGCGCTCCCTCGTCATCCACCCGGCCTCGACCACGCACTCGCAGCTGACCCCCGAGCAGCAGCTCACCGCGGGGGTGACCCCCGGCCTCGTGCGCCTGTCGGTGGGGCTCGAGAACATCGCAGACCTCAAGGCCGACCTCGACCAGGCTCTGGCATCGGCGCGTCGCCTCTCGGAGGCCGCCCGCGCCTGACGGCTGCACGAACGCCCCGCCCCGTTGCTCCGGGGCGGGGCGTTCCCGCGTGCCGACGGGGCACCGTCGAGGCACTCCGGGACAGCCAGGAAGACCCCGAGCCGATCCACCCCGGGCCGTCACACCTTCTGCCGCGGACGCAGACTCCCCAACCCGCCGTCGACCCCGAGCACCTGCCCCGTCACCCACGCGTTCTCGGGCGCGAGCAGGAACTCCACGGCGCGCGCGACGTCGTCGGGCTCGCCGAGCCGGCCGAGCGGGTGCATCGCCTCCGAGACCTTGCGCGACATGTCGCTCGAGGTGAGCTTCTCGGTCAGCCGGGTCTGCACGAGTCCCGGCGCGACGGCGTTCACCCGGAGTCCGTGCGCGGCGTAGCTCGCCGCCGCCGACAGGGTCAGGCCGATCACCGCGGCCTTGGCCGCCGCGATCCCGTCGTGGTTCGGGAGCCCCGCGAGAGCGGCTGCCGACGACACGAGCACCACCGCTCCGCCGCCGCGCATGTGCGACCCCGCCGCGCGCACCGCCGCGAAGGCCGTGGTGAGCGAGGCGGCGATGAGCTCGTCGTACTGCTCGCGAGAGGTCAGGTGCGCGGGCTTGAGCAGCATCGACCCCGCGAACACCGCGATCCCGTCGAGCTCACCCGCCTCGCCGACGACGCGGTCCACGGCGTCGAAGTCCGTGGCATCCAGGATGAAGTCGGGCTCGATCCGCGAGGAGTCCCGCGCGGTGGTCACGACACGGTGACCCGCGTCGCGCAGTCATGTCGCCGTCGCCTGACCGATGTCGCTCGAGGCCGCGATGAGGAGGAAGTTCGCCATGCCGCGATCATGACGAGCCGACCCGTGCGACGGCGGGGGCTGGACAACGGTGTCCACCGGTGGTCGGGGCACCGCGCAGGCCCTCGTCGTCGCCGCGCCGCTCGTAACAGTTCGTGCCGACCCTCCCCGCCTAGGGAGAATGGATGCCATGGACTGGCAGATCTCCGAAGACACGGTGCCCTCGGCCCCGGTGACGGAGGCGGACGCCCGCTCCCTCCTCGGCAGACCCCCCGCGACCGGCGCGTGGCGCGACGGCGACCCCGTCGGCGACCGACGCTTCGCCGCCTTCGGCGTCTTCGAGACCGAGAGCGGCGAGTCCCTCCCCGCGTTCCGCCTCGCCTTCGAGACCTGGGGTGAGCTCTCCCCCGCGCGCGACAACGCCGTCCTGATCCTGCACGCCCTCACCGGCGACAGCCACGTCCGGGGGGCCGCCGGCCCCGGTCACCCCACGGCCGGATGGTGGAGCGATCTCGTGGGACCCGGCGCCGCGATCGACACCGACCGCTACTTCGTGATCGCCCCGAACATGCTGGGCGGATGCCAGGGCTCCACCGGTCCCGCAAGCATCGCCCCGGACGGCTACGAGTGGGCCTCGCGCTTCCCGTACCTCACGATCCGCGATCAGGTGAACGCCCAGGCCCTGCTCGCCGACCGTCTCGGCGTCGATCGCTGGCACGCCGTGGTGGGCGGATCGATGGGAGGCATGCACGCCCTGGAGTGGGCCGTCGGTTTCCCCGACCGGGTCGAGCGCGCGGCGATCCTCTCCGCGCCGCCCATCACCACCGCCGACCAGATCGCGTTGAACTCCGTGCAGCTCGACGCCGTGCGCGTCGACCCGCGCTTCGCCGGCGGAGAATATTACGACTCCGGCGACGGCGACGGCCCGCACCGCGGTCTCGCCCTCGCCCGGCGCATGGCGCTGCTGAACTACCGCAGCCCCACCGAGCTGAACCAGCGTTTCCAGCGGTCGTGGCAGTCGGGTGTGAGTCCCCTCGGCCGGGGCGGACGTTTCGCGGTGGAGTCGTACCTCGACTTCCACGGCAACAAGTTCACGCGCCGCTTCGACGCCAACAGCTACCTCGTCCTCGTCGAGGCGATGAACTCGCACGACGTCGGCCGTGACCGCGACGGCGTCGAAGACGCGCTGCGCCGTGTCACCGCCACGACCCTCGTCCTGGGCGTCGACAGCGACCGCCTGTTCCCCATCGACGGGCAGCACCGCATCGCCCGCGGCATCGCGAACACCCTCGACAAAGACGGCGCGATCGTCCTGTCGAGCGACTTCGGTCACGACGGCTTCCTCATCGAGACCGCCGCGGTCGCCGCGCACCTGCGCCGACTCCTCGCGACCTGACGATCCCGGATGCCGTGAACCTGCGGCATCCGACGATCCGCCCGACGGGGTTCCCGTCACCCGCGCGAGCCCGCCCGCGCGCCGAGTGCGGGTCGCGGCCCGAGCGGCGGTGATGGCGACGACGGCTGCGCCTGGTCGAGTGTCCACGACACCCGGACGACGTCGCGAAACGCCCGGGTGTCGTGGACACTCGAGGGTCGCCCGCCGCGAAACGCGCGCAACACGACAGCGTCGCCGGATGCCGGGTCGCCGCGGGACGCCCGGTCGTCGCGGAACGCCCGGGCGTCGCTGAAGGCCCGGTCGTCGGTGGACCCGTGAGTGTCCACGACACCCGGACAGTGCAGCGGAACGTCCGGGTGTTCTGGACACTCGCGGGAGGCGACCGCCCGGCCGCGTCAGCGCTGCGTCGGGATCGATCCGGTGATCGCGGTCTGCGCCGCCTCGGCCGCCGGCATCCGGTGATCGGGGTGGCGTCCGCTGCGGTCCTCGACCCGGTACGCCACGATCGCGACGACGAGCCCACCCGCCGCGAGCACCGCGCCGACCCACGCCGGTGCCACCAGCCCCAGTCCGGCGGCGATCGCGAGGCCGCCGAGGAACGCGCCGAGGCTGTTGCCGATGTTCAGCGCCGAGTGGTTCAGCGCCGCGGCGATCGACTGATTGTCTTCGGCGACGTCCATCAGACGGGTCTGGATGGCGGGGCTGAGCGCCGAGCCGCAGAACGCCACGAGGAAGGCGAACAGCACGAGACTCACGATCCACCCGGCTGTGAGAGCCAGACCCACGGATGCCGCGCCCAGGGCGATGAGGCCCGTGAAGAGCCAGAAGCGCAGATCCTTGTCGGCGAGGGCGCCGCCGACGATGTTGCCGATCGTCATGCCGATGCCGACGAGCACGAGCACGAGCGAGACCGTCCACTCGGGCTGGCCGGCGACGCCGGTGATCATCGGGGCGATGTAGCTGTACATCGCGAAGAACCCGCCGAAACCGATCGCCCCGATGCCGAGGGCGAGCCAGACCTGACCGATGCGGAACACGCGCAGCTCGTCGCGCAACCGCCGACCGGGCGAGCCGGGGTGCTTCGGCACGAACAGGGCGATGCAGACGGTCGCGAGCAGGAAGATACCGGTGACCACGGCGAAGGCGGCGCGCCAGCCGACCTGCTGACCCAGGAGGGTGCCCAGGGGCACTCCGACGACGTTGGCGATGGTCAAGCCCGTGAGCACGAAGGCCACGCCCTTGGCGCGGTTGCCCGGGCCGAGGGCGTCGGCGGCCACGAGAGCACCGATGCCGAAGTACGCACCGTGCGGGAGCCCGGCGAGGAAGCGGGATGCCGCGACGAGCTCGAACGTGGGGGCGATCACGGTCAGCAGGGTGAAGAACGCCAGGGCCGCGGCCAGCACGATCATCACGCGGTGGCGCGGGAAGCGGGCCACGGATCCGGCGATCGTGGGAGCTCCGACGACGACGCCGAGGGCGTACAGCGAGATCAGCCAGCCCGCCTGGGCGATCGCGTCGTCGGGAGAGGCCGCCCAGGCACCGGGGACGAGTTCTCGGGCGATGTTGGGCAGGAGGCCCATCACCACGAACTCGGTCATGCCGATGCCGAAACTGCCGATGGCGAGAGAAAGGAGCGCCCGCATCGCCGCACCTCTCGAGGTCGTCGAAGAGGTCACCAGGCGATGCTAGTCGGCGGGGCGGGGTCGGGTCGAATCGTTTCGAGATTCGGGGGTGGCGTTCTCTCCCCCGCGAGCCGTCACTCCTCGACAGACCGCGGAGCGGAGGAGGTCTCCCCACGCGAGACGGAGCGAGCGGCGCCGGCACGAGACGACCCGGCTCAGCCGCGGGTCAATCCTCCCGGCGCTCCAGCGCGTCCTCGAGGCGCTCGATCTTGCCGTCGAGCTCGCCGGTGTGCCCGGGGCGGATGTCGGCCTTGAGCACCAGCGAGACACGCGAGCCGTAGGGCATCACGGCATCCGTCGCCGCCTTCACCACGGCGAAGACCTCGTCCCACTCCCCCTCGACCTCGGTGAACATCGAGGTCGTGCGGTGTGCAAGGCCCGAGGCGCGCACGACCGCGACCGCCGCGGCGACCGCGTCGTGGACCGATCCGTCGGGGTTCTCCGTGGCAGCGGTGCCGACCCCCGAGGGGGCGACCGAGAAAGCGATGAGCATGGATCGAGACTACGGCTCGGCCTTGCGCAGCGGAACGGGCCCGCCTCGGTCAGCGTCCGGTCGGAACCCGGGCCGGGATCGGCCGACGCCCCGTCACGATCTCGCGGAGCCCCGCGGGCGGGCGCACGCGCCCCGTGGGAACGCGCACGACGCGCACGACGGCCCACACCAGCAGAACGAGGGCGAGCAGGTTGCGCGCCTCGAGCACGACCACCGGGAAGGGGTTCGGGTGCGTCGCCATGAGCCCGTCGTACAGCAGCGGGTACATCCACTGCGTGAGGGCGGCGATCACGAGCGTCATGCCGGCGAAGGCGTACCAGCGACGGCGGTCGATCATGAGCCCGAGCACGACGGGGGCGAACAGCCACACGTAGTACTGCGGCGAGCCGACCTTGTTCAGCGCGATGAACGCGGTCACCAGCGCGAGCGTCAACGGCGGGAAGAGCGACAGGAAGGTCGCTCCTCGGCGCATCTTCGTCACCCCGACGATCGCGACGGCGACCATCGTGAGCAGCATGATCGGGGTCATGGCGGCGATGAGGGGCTCGGCGCCCGGCCCGGTCACCTGGAAGGTGAGCACGCCGCCGTCGTAGTAGACCTCGCTGCCGGGCACGTAGAACGCGGCGAGGAACATGTACAGGCCGCCGACGGGGGCCTCCATCTGGATTCCGCGCGAGGTCTGGTCCCCGACGAATCCGAAGACGTAGGGCGCCCCGCCCAGGGCCACCACGGGGATGATCGTCGCGAGCGACACCGCGACGGCTCCCCACACCAGCGCGAGTCGGCGGCGCACGACGATGAGACCGGCGGCGAGGATCGCGGCGGGCCAGACCTTCATCCACACCGAGATCGAGAGCAGCACCGACGCCACGAAGGGACGCCGCAGCATCCAGATGCTGCCGAGGATCGCGAAGGGCACCGTGATCCCGTCGATGCGGTACAGGCCCACGGGGCCGATCAGCAGGATGGCGGCGAGCCAGAACCAGGCGGCGAGAACGCGACCCGTCGAGCGGCCCTTGCCGACCAGCACGACGAAGGCGACGAGGTTGAACAGCGCCACGGTGATCACCCACGCCGGGGTGTAACCGACGGCCCAGGCGAAGACCCAGGCGAACGTCATCGGCAGGAACGCGAGCTGCGGATAGATCCACTTCTCGGTGATGCCCGGCCAGGCCCACGCGTCGCTGCGCGTGCACGAGGTCACATCGATGCCCCCGAAGAGGGCGCAACGCGACCAGGGTTCGTACACCAGGTACACGTCGCCCATGGGTTCGTTGGGCTGCTGATAGCCCAGGATCCCCACCACGACGTGCACGGCGACGAACGCGATCAACAGGGGAACGACACGCCTCAACACCGCCTCATCCTAAACGGGCGTCACTCGCGGCCCCGGACGGAGGTCGGTCGGACCCCCGCCGTCGCGCGGGCCGACGCAGCGAACCGTTACGCGATCGAGTCCCTCAGCACCGCGGCCACGACACCCGGCAGCGCCTCGGCGACGTCGAGCGCCGCGATCGGCCCCCCGTCTGCTCCGCGGGCGAGGGATGCCGCCCGCCCGGCCGTCCCGTGCAGCCACGCGGCGGCGGCGGCCGCGGCGGCCAGGTCCTCCACGCCGTCCCGCCCGTCGGCCACCGACCCCGCCAGCACGGCCCCGAGCACCCCGCCGAGGACATCGCCGGTGCCCGCCGTCGCGAGCCACGGCGTCCCCGTCGAGACCCGGCGCGTCCAGCCCCCGGCCGCCGCCACGATCGTGACCGCCCCTTTCGAGAGCACGACTCCCCCGAACGCCTCCGCCGTCTCGCGCGCCGCCGCCTCTCGTGCGTCGTCGTCGCGGGCGTCGACCACCGGCATCCCGAGACCGTCCCGCAACCGGTCGAGCTCTCGCGCGTGGGGTGTGACGATCACGGGGGCCGTCGCTCCCGCGACCAGGTCCAGCGCCCCGGCGTCGACGACGACGGGTACCTCTTTCGACAGGATGCCCCGCAGCGCCGCGGTCTCGGCGGCATCGCGCTCGGCGGCATCCGTTCCCGATCCCATCACCCAGGCCTGCACCCGCCCGTCGGCCGTCACGGTCTCGGGGCGCCGGTGCAGCACGAAGTCCTGGGCGCGCGCGGGTCCGAGATAGCGGACCATTCCCGTCCCGGTGCGCCACGCGGCCTCGACCCCGAGCACCGCCGCGCCCGGGTAACGGGCCGAACCGGTACGCAGGCCGACCACCCCGCGGGAATACTTGTCGTCCTCCGCCGTTGGCTTCCGCAGTGCGCGGGCGACATCGTCCCCGCTGAAGTCCTTCGCCGTCATGGCGTCACCCTAGAACGCAAAGGTCCTCATGAGCGCCCTCTTCACACCCCTGTCCATTCGCGGTACCGCGGTGCGCAACCGCCTCTGGGTCTCCCCGATGTGCCAGTACAGCGCGGTCGAGGGCGTGCCGAACGACTGGCACCACGTGCACCTCGCGCAGTTCGCGTCGGGCGGTGCCGGCATGGTGATCGCCGAGGCGACCGCCGTCTCGCCCGAGGGGCGCATCTCGCCCGAGGACACCGGCATCTGGACCGACGCGCAGGCCGAGGCGTGGGTCCCCATCGTCGCCGCGATCCGATCGCGCGGAGCCGTCGCCGGCGTGCAGCTCGGCCACGCGGGCCGAAAGGCCTCGACCACATCTCCCCTCACCGGCGGCCGCGGCACGATCGCTCCTTCCGACGGCGGCTGGACCACCGTCGCTCCCTCGGCGCTGGCCTACGACACCTTCGCCGCCCCCGTCGCCCTCGACCCCGCGGGGATCGAGAAGGTCGTCGCCGACTTCGCCGAGGCCACCCGCCGGGCCGTTCGGGCCGGCTTCCAGGTCGTGGAGGTCCACGCCGCCCACGGCTATCTGCTGCATCAGTTCCTCTCGCCCCTCACGAACCACCGCGACGACGAGTACGGCGGATCGTTCGAGAACCGCGTGCGCCTGCTGGTCCGGGTGACCGAGGCCGTTCGCGGCGCCGCGGGGGACGCCGCCGTGTTCGTGCGCTTCTCGGCGACGGACGCCGCCGACGGCGGCTGGGACGTCGCCGACACCGTGGCGGCCGCGCGCCTCGTCGCCGATGCGGGCGCCGACCTCATCGACGTGTCCAGCGGCGGCCTCGTCCCCGAGCAGCGCATCGTCCCCGGGCCCGGGTATCAGGTCGACTACGCCGACACCGTGCGTCGTGAGACCGGCCTGCTCGTCAGCGCGGTCGGCATGATCGACGACCCCACCTTCGGCCAACAGATCCTGGCCGACGGCCGCGCCGACGCCATCATGTCGGCCCGCGAGTGGCTCCGCGACCCGCACTACGCACTGCGCGCCGCAGTGGCTCTGGGTGCGGACTCCCCCGCCCCCGCGCAGTACCTCCGCGCCTACTGAGCACCGCCCCGATCCAGATCACGTGATCTCGCGCCGCACCGCCCACTTCAGGGTCCGGATCACGTGATCTCGCCCACAGCACGCGCCACGACGGGTGCCGTGGCAAGGTCACGTGGACTCGCACAGCACGCGCCACGACGGGTGCCGAGGGCAAGGTCACGTGATCTCGCGCCGCACCGGCCGCTCGCACCCGCGCGACCTCACACGAAGACACCGGATGCCACGAGGCCCAGGCCCCGTGGCATCCGGTGTCGTGTGTTCAGGCGAAGCGGCGACGCTCGGTGGCGTCCTGCACCTCGCCGACGAGCTCCTCGATGACGTCCTCGAGGAAGAGCACGGCCTTGACGTCGCCGCTGTCGTCGCGCACCTGTGCGAGGTGGCGGCCGGAGCGGCGCATCAGGGCGAGGGCGTCCTCGAGGTCGGTGGTCTCGAGCATCGACACCATGTGATGCACGCGCTTGCTCGGGATGGGGCGAGCCATATCGGCATCCGATCCCTCCGCCGCCCGCAGGACGTCCTTGAGGTGCACGTAGCCGGTGGGGTGTCCGCTCTGGTCGACGATCACGTAGCGCGAGTAGCCGTGCTGGGCGACGGCCCGCTCGATCTCGGCCGGCGTGGTCGTCTCGGGCAGCGTCACCAGGGCGCTCACCGGCACCGCGATGTCGGCCGCCTTCTTCTCGGTGAACTCCACCACCGCGGTGACCGTCCCGGCCGAGTCGTCGAGGACTCCCTCGCGGCGCGACTGCGTCACGATCGTGGCGACCTCGTCGAGCGTGTAGGTCGAGGCGGCCTCGTCCTTCGGCTCGACGCGGAACAGTCGAAGCACGTGGTTGGCCGTCCAGTTGAGCGCCACGATGATCGGGTGGAACGCCTTCGAGACGGCCACGAGAGGGGGCGCGAGCATGAGGACGGCCCGATCCGGCAGCGAGAACGCGAGGTTCTTCGGCACCATCTCGCCGAACACGACGTGCAGGTACGAGACCACCAGCAGGGCGACGACGAAGCCGACGACGTCGACTGCGGCCTCAGGGATGCCGGTCAGTCCCAGGGGACCGGCCAACAGGTGGTGGATCGCGGGTTCCGAGACGTTCAGGATCAGCAGGGAGCAGATGGTGATGCCCAGCTGACAGGTCGCCAGCATGAGCGTCGCGTGCTCCATCGCGTACAGCGCGGTCTTGGCCGCGCGCGAACCGCGGTCCGCGTGCGGTTCGATCTGCGAGCGCCGTGCCGAGATGACGGCGAATTCGGCACCGACGAAGAAGGCGTTGGCGGCCAGCAGGACCACCAGCCAGGCGATTCCGGCCCAGTCGCTCATCGCTGGTCACCGCCCTTCGCAGCCCGCACGAGTTCGTCGACGTCCTGCTCGACCGGCGTCGGGGTGAACTGCACGCGGTCCACGCGACGACCGTCCATGCGCTGCACGGTGAGCCGGCCGTCCTCGAGGTCGACGGTGTCGCCGACGACGGGGATGCGCTCGAGCGCCGCCATGATGTACCCGCCCACCGTGTCGTAGACCTCCCCCTCGGGCACGCGCACTCCGGCGCGATCGAGGGCCTCGTCGGGGCGCAGGTCGCCCGGGAAGGTGACGAAGGCGGCCGAGCGCACGACGCCGGCGCGCGAGCGGTCGTGCTCGTCGAGCACCTCGCCCACGATCTCCTCCACGAGGTCTTCGAGGGTGACGACCCCGGCCGTTCCGCCGTACTCGTCGATGACGATGGCCATCTGGTAGCCCCGCGAGCGCAACTCCGAGACGAGGGCGTCGAGGTGAACGGTCTCGGGCACGCGCAGCGGCTCGGTCGACAGGGCGGCCACGGGCACCTCACCGCGTTTCTCGCGCGGTACCCCGATGGCGGCCTTGAGGTGGACGACGCCGACGATGTCGTCCATCGACTCGCCGTACACCGGGAAGCGGCTGTGACCGGTGCGGCGGGCGAGCTGGACCACGTCGTCGGCGGGGTCGCCCGCGGCGAGCGCGTGCACGCTCGGGCGCGGGGTCATGACGTCGGCGGCGCTGAGCCGCGCGAAGGTGAGGCTGCGATCGAGGAGCGATGCCGTGTCCTTCTCGAGCATGCCCGCGCTGGCCGACCGCTTGACGAGGCTCGACAGCTCTTCGGCCGAGCGCGCTCCCGACAGCTCCTCCTTGGGCTCGACGCCCATGGCCCGCAGCACGCCGTTGGCGCTGCCGTTGAGCACGACGATGGCGGGCTTGAACACCGCGGTGAACGCGACCTGGAACGGCATGACGAGCTTGCCCGTCTGCCGTGGGATGGCCAGGGCGAAGTTCTTGGGGACGAGCTCGCCGAGGATCATCGACAGCACCGTCGCGAAGCCGACGCCGATGATCGCGGCGATCGACACCGTGAGCGCCTCGGGCAGCCCCCACGACTGGAACACCGGGCGCAGCAGGTTCGAGATCGCCGGCTCCATCGTGTATCCGGTGAGCAGGGTCGTCAGCGTGATGCCGAGCTGGGCGCTCGACAGGTGCGTCGATGTGATGCGCAGGGCGTCGATGGTCAGCGACAACCGGGTCTCCCCGGCGGCGCGACGCGATTCGAGGTCGGCGCGGTCGAGGTTGACGAGGGCGAACTCGCTCGCGACGAAGAGTCCGGTCCCCACGGTGAGCACGAGCCCCACAACCAGCATGACGTAATCCATCAGGCATCACCCCCGCTCGATCGCTCGGCGGAAGAGGGTCGTTGGGGCCTGGGTCTACAACTGGGAGGGTCGTCCATCGTGCGGACGATTCTATTGCAGCCCCGGCCCCTCGGCATCCGTATCGTGCACCTTCCTGCGCACTGGGGAGGATGGGCGAATGGATGCCGACACCCCGGCGCAGCAGCGCGCCGCCTCCGCGGAGCACTCGGTGCTCGAGCGCTACCTCCACCGCTACGGGCCCGTCGCGTGGGCGCACGCCTCGCTCGGCGGTCGCGAGAACCCCCGGATGTGGCACTACTGGTGGCACGCGCACCTGCTCCACGTCCTCGCCGACGCCGAGACCCACCGGCCCGACGCGCGTCGGCGGCGCCTCATCCGACGCGTGGGGCGCGGGGTGGCGCTGCGCACGATCGGCCGCTGGACCACGCCCTTCTACGACGACATCGCCTGGATGGGGCTCGCCCTCGCGCAGAGCGGACGGCATCCCCGTGCGCTGCGCAGGATCGCGCGCGTCCTCGACGATGCCGTGGACCCGGGCGTGGGCGCGCTCGCCTGGAGCGTCGACAGCGAGCTGTACAACGCCCCGGCCAACGCCCCGGGCGGCATGGTGCTGGCGGTCACCGGACGACGGACCGAGGCCGCCGGTCTGGCCGCGTGGATGGCATCCGTCCTCGACGATCCCGCCACCGGTCTCGTGCGCGACGGTATCGAACGCGGGGTGACACGGCCCGAGCTGTGGACGTACAACCAGGGCGCCGTGATCGGTCTCGAACTGGTGCTCGGCGAGCCCGCCCTGGCGGACCCGGCCCACGAGGCGGGCCCGCACGTGGAACGCGCCCGGGCGCTCGTGCGCGCGGTGGAGCGGTGGTGCTCCGCGGACGACGGCCTGTTCCCGGGTGCCGGAGGGGGCGACGGCGGACTGTTCGCCGGCATCCTGGCCCGCTATCTGGCCCAGGCCGCGCGGGATCTCGCGGAGCGAGGGGATGCCGAGGGCGACGCCCTCTCGCACACGGCCCGGCGTCTCGTGCAACGCAACGCCGACGCCCTATGGGAGGGGCGCCGTGACGGCCTCTTTCCGGCGGACCCGCGTCGGCCCGCGCGGTCGGAGGGCGACGACCTGGACCTCTCGGTCCAGCTGGGCGCCTGGATCACGTTCGAGGCCGCGGCCGGCCTCGAACGCGTGGTCACCAGCTGACCGGCAGCGCCTTGCCCTCGTCGTAGCCCGCGGCCGACTGCAGACCGACACGCGCGCGCTCGTGGAATTCGGCGACGGTGGCCGCTCCGGCGTAGGTGAACGACGAGCGCACACCCGAGGTGATCATGTCGAGCAGGTCTTCGAGCCCCGGGCGCTGCGGGTCGAGGTAGATCCGCGACGACGAGATCCCCTCGGCGAAGAGCTCCTTGCGGGCGCGCTCGAAGGGGTCGAGACCGCCGAAGCGCCCCTGCACGGCCTTCGTCGAAGCCATGCCCCACGACTCCTTGTAGATCCGCCCGCCCGCGTCGGTGAGGAGCTCTCCGGGAGCCTCGATCGTCCCGGCGAACCACGAGCCGACCATGACGGATGCCGCGCCCGCGGCCAGCGCGAGGGCGACGTCGCGGGGATAGCGCACCCCACCGTCGGCCCAGACGTGCGCGCCGACGCTGCGTGCCGCCTCGGCGGTCTCGAGCACAGCCGAGAACTGCGGCCGACCGACGGCGGTCATCATTCGGGTCGTGCACATCGCGCCCGGTCCCACGCCCACCTTGAGGATGGTCGCCCCCGCGTCCGTGAGGTCGGCCACGCCGTCGGCGGTCACCACGTTGCCGGCGGCGATGGGGATGCCGAGGTCGAGAGCGGCGACCGCGTCAAGCGCGCGGAGCATCTGCGCCTGGTGACCGTGGGCGGTGTCGACGACGAGGACGTCGACACCGGCATCGGCCAGAGCGCGCGCCTTGGTGGCGACGTCGCCGTTCACCCCGACCGCCGCGGCCACGATGAGACGACCCCGGGCGTCCACGCCCGGTCGGTAGACGGAGGCGCGGAGGGCGCTGCGCGCGGAGAGCGTTCCGACCAGACGGTCGCCGTCGACGACCGGGACGATGTCGACGCCCGCGGCCTCGATCCGCGCGAAGACCTCGCGGGGGTCGTGCACGTCGGCCGCGTCGACGGGCTCGGCGTCGCGGCGCGCGATGTCGCCGAGAGTCGCGTCGGGCAGGGCCGTGGCCAGGCGCCCGGCGGGCACGACGCCGCGCACGTCCGAGAGGGCGACCACGCCGTCCTCCCGCGCGGTGGCCACGACGATGCCCCGGCCGGGCACGGCGGGAAGGATGCGCCGCGCGTCGGCGACGGTGGCCTCGGGCGGAAGGATCAGCGGGGTGTCCCACGCCGTCGGCTGCGCCTTGACCCACGACACGGCCTCGACGAGGTCGTCCAGGGCCATGTCCTGGGGCAGGACGCCGAGGCCGCCGCGACGCGCCAGGGTCGCCGCGAGTCGCGTACCCGTGACCGAGTTCATGTTCGCCGACACCAACGGGATGGTGGCGCCGCTGCCGTCGGCGGGGGCGAGATCCACGTCGAGGCGGCTGCGCACCTCGGAATGGCGGGGGACGAGAAAGACGTCCGAGTACGTCAGGTCGACATCGGGCTGCGCGCCGGAGAACTCCATGGCATCCACCTCACCACATCAGGGCGGGGGAAAGACCCGAAGGACGTCCAGATTCCTCGGCTAGGCTGGCACCTACGCGGCACGGCGACGTTCGCGTATCCACAGGAATCTTCATCGAGGAAAGCAGGCGATCGACTGTGTCGAGCCAGGTGACGGGCGTCGGTACTTCGAGCGAGGGCGAGTTCGGCGCGAACGAGTGGCTCGTAGACGAACTCTACGAACAGTTCAAAGTCGACAAGCACTCCGTAGACAAGGCCTGGTGGCCGATCCTGGAGGCGTACCACCCGGTCGTCGACGGGTCTTCCGCCGCCGCTCCCCCGCCCTCCGCGCCGCAGGCGTCGACGGCGTCCGAGCCCAAGCCGGTGACGGCTCCCATCCCCGTGGTCGGACAGGCGCCCGTCGCCCGAACCACGGCCAAGCCGGCCAAGCCGCAGCCGATTCCCGCTCAGGCTCCGAGCGCGGTTCCCTCCGCGGCGGCCGAGAGCACCGAAGAAGACCGCGTGACGGTCCTCAAGGGGATGCCGAAGGCCCTGGCATCCAACATGGATGACTCGCTCACGGTGCCCACCGCGACGAGCGTGCGCACGATCCCGGCGAAGCTGATGATCGACAATCGCATCGTCATCAACAACCACATGTCGCGCACGCGCGGCGGCAAGGTGAGCTTCACCCACCTCATCGGGTGGGCGCTGATCCAGGCGCTCAAGGAGTTCCCGAGCCAGAACGTCTACTACGCCGAGATCGACGGCAAGCCCTCGGTCGTGGCCCCCGCGCACGTCAACCTGGGCATCGCGATCGACATGCCCAAGCCCGACGGCTCGCGCGCTCTGCTCGTGCCGAGCATCAAGCGCGCCGACACGATGACGTTCGGCGAGTTCCTCGCCTCGTACGAAGACCTCGTCCGCCGCGCGCGCAACAACAAGCTGACGCCGGCCGACTTCCAGGGCACCACGGTCTCCCTCACCAACCCCGGCGGCATCGGCACGGTCCACTCGGTCCCGCGCCTCATGCGAGGACAGGGCGCCATCATCGGCGCCGGCGCACTCGACTACCCCGCCGAGTTCATGGGTGCGAGCGAGAAGACGCTGAACGAGCTGGCGATCGGCAAGACGATCACGCTCACGAGCACCTACGACCACCGCGTCATCCAGGGTGCCGGCTCGGGCGAGTTCCTGAAGAAGGTGCACGAGCTGCTCATCGGGCAGCGCGGCTTCTACGACGACATCTTCGCCGCCCTGCGCATTCCCTACGCCCCCATCCACTGGGCGGCCGACATCAGCGTCGACATCTCGGAGCGCATCGACAAGAGCGCCCGCGTGCAGGAGCTCATCAACTCCTTCCGTGTGCGCGGCCACCTCATGGCCGACATCGACCCGCTCGAGTACGTGCAGCGCACGCACCCCGACCTCGAGATCGAATCGCACGGCCTCACGTTCTGGGACCTCGACCGCGAGTTCGTCACCGGCGGCCTCGGCAACAAGCGCGTCGCCAAGCTCCGCGACATCCTGGGCGTCCTTCGCGACTCCTACTGCCGCACCATGGGCGTCGAGTACATGCACATCCAGGACCCGGCCCAGCGCCAGTGGTTCCAGCGCAACGTCGAGGTCAAGTACACCAAGCCCGGCCACGACGAGCAGCTGCGCATCCTGTCGAAGCTGAACCAGGCCGAAGCGTTCGAGACGTTCCTGCAGACCAAGTACGTCGGCCAGAAGCGCTTCAGCCTCGAGGGCGGCGAGTCTCTCATCCCCCTGCTCGACCAGATCCTGCAGGGTGCGGCCTCGGCCGGCCTCGACGGTGCCGCGATCGGCATGGCCCACCGTGGTCGCCTGAACGTGCTCACCAACATCGCCGGCAAGACCTACGGCCACGTGTTCCGCGAGTTCGAGGGCGCCGTCGCGATCGGCAGCAAGCGCGGCTCCGGAGACGTGAAGTACCACCTCGGCACCGAGGGCACCTTCGTCGGCGACGCCGGCGACGAGCTCCCCGTGTACCTGGCGGCCAACCCCTCGCACCTCGAGACCGTCGACGGCGTGCTCGAGGGCATCGTCCGCGCCAAGCAGGACCGCAAGCCCATCGGCACGTTCTCGTGGCTGCCCATCCTCGTGCACGGCGACGCCGCGTTCGCGGGTCAGGGCGTCGTGGTCGAGACCCTGCAGATGTCACAGCTGCGCGGCTACCGAACGGGCGGCACGATCCACGTCGTGGTCAACAACCAGGTGGGCTTCACCACCACGCCCACCGACGCCCGTACCTCGGTGTACGCCACCGATGTCGCGAAGGCCATCCAGGCACCGATCCTGCACGTGAACGGCGACGACCCCGAGGCCGTCGTCCGCGCCGCGGAGCTCGCGTTCATGTACCGCGAGGAGTTCCACCGCGACATCGTGATCGATCTCGTCTGCTACCGCCGCCGCGGTCACAACGAGGGCGACGACCCCTCGATGACCCAGCCCCTGATGACGAACCTCATCGAGGCCAAGCGCTCGGTCCGCCGTCTCTACACGGAGTCGCTCGTCGGTCGCGGTGACATCACCGAAGACGAGTACGAGCAGGCGAAGCAGGACTTCCAGAACCGCCTCGAGGTCGCCTTCGCCGATACGCACGAGGCCGAGACCGGCACGAACCCCGTCGTCACCATGGACGCGGCGGAAGAACCGGCCGTCGGCGCGCCCGAGACCACCGGCGTCTCGCGCGAGGTCGTCCAGCACATCGGCGACGCGTTCGTGAACAAGCCCGACGGCTTCACGGTGCACACCAAGCTCCAGCAGCTGCTCGAGAAGCGCCACGACATGAGCCGCAACGGCAACATCGACTGGGCCTTCGGTGAGCTGCTCGCCTTCGGCTCGGTGCTGATGGAAGGCACCCCGGTGCGTCTCGCCGGTCAGGACTCGCGCCGCGGCACCTTCGTGCAGCGTCACTCGGTGCTGCACGACCGCGACAACGGTCAGGAATGGCTGCCGCTTGCGAACCTCAGCGAGAACCAGGGCCGCTTCTGGGTCTACGACTCCCTGCTGAGCGAGTACGCCGCCATGGCGTTCGAGTACGGCTACTCGGTCGAGCGCTCCGATGCACTCGTGCTGTGGGAGGCGCAGTTCGGCGACTTCGCCAACGGCGCCCAGTCGGTCATCGACGAGTTCATCTCGTCGGCCGACCAGAAGTGGGCGCAGCAGTCGAGCGTCGTGCTGCTGCTGCCCCACGGCTACGAGGGTCAGGGACCCGACCACTCCTCGGCTCGCATCGAGCGCTACCTGCAGATGTGCGCGCAGGACAACATGATCGTCGCCCGCCCCTCGACGCCCGCGTCGTACTTCCACCTGTTGCGCCGTCAGGCCTACCAGCGCCCCCGTCGCCCCCTCGTGGTCTTCACCCCGAAGGCGATGCTGCGTCTGCGCGGCGCGACGAGCCCCGTCGAGGACTTCCTCGAGGGTCGCTTCGAGCCGGTGCTCGACGACAACCGCGGTGTCGACAAGAGCGCCGTCACGCGCGTCCTGCTGCACGCCGGAAAGATCCACTGGGACCTGCGCGCCGAGCTCGACAAGAACCCCAACCCCGAGATCGCCCTCGTGCGTCTCGAGCAGTACTACCCCGCACCGATCGAGGAACTGACCAGCGTGCTGGCGCAGTATCCGAACGCCGAGCTGGTGTGGGTTCAGGACGAGCCCGAGAACCAGGGTGCGTGGCCGTTCATCGCGCTCGAGGTCGCAGACCAGCTCGGTGGCCGCTCGATCCGTCGCATCTCGCGCGCGGCTGCGGCGTCGACCGCGACCGGTTCGCCGAAGGTGCACGCGAGTGAGCACGCCGCGATCATGAAAGAAGCGCTCGCGCGCTGACATCGAAACGCTGCGGGGCCCGATCGACATCCGTGTCGGTCGGGCCTCTCGTGTCTCGCCCCCGGCCCGGGCGTACCGCCGGTCGGGGGTGAGCCGAAGACCGTTCCAGAGGGCACGGACACGCGATGCGATCAGCCGCGCGCGGATCTCGAGGTCGCGCAGTGCGGGGCCTGGACCCCGCCCGCGGGCTCAGGATGCCGGCGCAGCCAGCCCCAGCGTCGGGGCGAGGGCGGGAATGGCCCACGCCAGGCTGCCGTCCAGCGCTTCGCCCGTGTGTCCGGCCCCCTCGACGATGTGCGTCAGGACGGTGAATCCCGCCGCCGCCGCCGCCTTCGAGTTCGCGAGCTGTCCCGGCCCGTAGGTCTTGTCTTCGCTCCCCCACGTGAAGATGGCGGTATGGCCGGCGTACGAGCCGGGCGCCGCCGCCGCCATGATCACCGCGGGCTTGTTGGCCTGGAAGGCACCCGCGTTCCCGTTGTAGACGTCTTTCACGGTCTGGTCGACGTGCTCCGACCCGGGGAACTCGTTGCCCATCACGTCGAGCATCTGCCCCCAGGTGTCGGGGTACTTCGCCCCGTAGTACGCCGCGCACGAACCGCCGTTCGAGAACCCGCCGATGACCCAGTATCGGTGGTCCTTGATGATGTTGAGGTTGTTCTGGGCCCACTGCGGCACGAGCTGGTTGATGTACGTCGCGACGGCGCCGTACTTGCTGGAGTCGACGCACGTGGGGTCGCGGTCCGGAGCGGTCAGCTGATCGACGACGATCGCGATCGGCGCGAGACCCTTGTTCTTCGCGGCGAAGGCGTCGAGCGCTTTGGCCAATGCCGTCGGGTCGGGCGACCCGGGCTGGCCCATCATGAACACCAGCAGCGGGAGAGCCGGGGGGTTGGCGACCTGCGCCGCCGGCGGAAGATAGAGCGAGGCATCGCGCGCGGCGTACTGTCCGGTGGGGATCTTCGTGCTCCCCGTGAGGGCACTGACCGACCCCTTGGCGGGCATATCCGCCGGAGGCTCCCACGTCTGGTACAGCGTGGCGGGATCTCCCACCACCGCGTCCTGCGGAGGAAGCGAAGCGGGGTCGAGGGCCTGCACCCCGAGGATCGCGGCGAGATTGTGCGTGACGCCGTAGGAGGTGTTCACCCCCAGGATGCCGGCGAGGAGCGAGGCGATGACCGTGATGACGCCGAAGACACGACGCGGCCACGGAGCACGGAAGATCCCGACGACGCCGACGGCGACTGCGGCCACCGCTCCCGACGCCCACCAGATCGCAGCCCCCGGAAGCGGCCCCTGGAAGGTGTCCATCGCCTCGAGGATCTTCGCCGTGACGAACATGACCACCCCGACGACGGCACCGATCACGAGGGTGCCGATGACTCGACGGGGACGCCAGACGACCACGGCCACCAGGCCCAGGACGGCGACGATGGCGCTGATGAGCAGGAAGGGGCTGTCGATCAGCTCGAACGAAAGAATGAACTTGTTCACCGACGGCCCTCCCAGGCGGTTCGAGCGAGTGCCACCATCTCTCGGCGTGAGGCATCGGGCAGGTACGCACGCCCCACCGCGGCGCCGATCGCGGGGAGCTCGAGGGGATCGCGGTACGCCAGCGCCAGGGGCCGGTAACGCGGCCGGAACTTCCCCTTGAAGCGAAACAGCGAGGCGAACCCATAGGCGGGTTCGAGCACCTCGGCGAGCCAGCGAAGCAGCGCGCGCAGGGGGGCCGGGTCACCGTCGACGGCTTCGTCGGGGTCGTCGGCGAGAGGGGCTCCCGACAGGCTGAGGACCGTCGCGCCCTCTTCCTGCAGCGCCAGCGCGGCCTTGGCGATGAGGAACTCCATCATGCCGTTCGGCCCATCGGTACGCCGTCGCATGAAGTCGAGCGTCCACCCCGTGATCTCGCCCGCCGTCCAGGAGGGCATCCAGCTCGTGACCGCCTCGATCCGCTCGTCCGGGCCCACCGCGAGCAGCAGACGGACATCGCGGTCGCGCAGCTCGTCGAGAGAGCCCAGGGTGAACCCCATCTCGGGGAGGGCTCGGTCGGCGACCCACTCCTCGTCGATCGCGACGACCTGCGAGGCCTGACCGACACTCAGCTCGTGCCACCGCGACCAGACGGCGGTGTACCCCTCGCGTTCGGCGCGGGTGAGAGGCTGGCGCACCTTCTGCCAGGTCTTGCCGGCGAAAGTGAGGCCGGGCAGGTCCATCACCGTCTCGACCCCGACCGGAACGTGCCTCCAGCCGAGGGCGACCAGGGCCTCGAGGGTGTCCCCGTGGACGCTGTAGAACGCCGGCGTCCACCCGTGCTCGACGCAGTAGTCCGTGAACCCCTGCAACGCCTCGGCACGCCGCCCCTCGGGGACGAGGGGATCGCCGACGGCCAGGGCCACATCCCCGCTCAGCCGGTACGCGACCGCGCACTCGCGGTCATCGGAGTACCAGTGGAGGTTGCCGGCCCAGGTGCCCAGGAAGCCGAGGGTGTCGCTCCCCCGTCGCAACAGGTCGCGGTAGTGACCGTCGTCGACGGTCGCGGGGCGGCGCGAGCGGCGGTAGAGCCACAGGATCGCGGCGACCACGATCGCCCAGAACAGCACACCGATCCACTGGTAGGCGAACAGAGCCGGTCCGCTGTGCGGGAACGCCGTCGAGCCGCCCGGGTGGGTGAAGGCGGGAGGGAGGAAACGGCGCAGCGTCAGACCGAGCAGATCGAAGATCGACACGTCGCGGTCGAAAGCGCGATGACCGATGGCCTCGACGACGAACAGCGTCGTCGCGCAGGCGAGGAAGGCGAGCGAGACCACGGCTGCGACGACCCGCGCCGCGCGACGGGTCGCACGCACCGAGAACCGGGCACGCACGACGGCGAGCGCCGCGGCGAGCGCGAGAGGGATCATGATCGTCGCGATCGCCCACAGCACGTACTCCGCCCCGCTGCCGTCGACCCAGGGGTCGATCCGCAGGCGCCCGTCGAGAAGAGAGACGACGGGGAGGACCGCGGATGCCACGAGGACGAACTCCGCGACGATCCACGCCGAGCGTCGTCCCTGCCGGAGGCCCCACGCGGCCACCAGCAGCAGGACCAGGGGCACGATCGCGAGAAGGGCAGGGCCTGCTCCCCGGGTCATCAGGAGGGCGATCTGCTCGTCGCACACCGACGAGGCGACCTTGCCGCACTGGGACAGCAGCTCGTCGTCGTACTGCGTGTACGCGTCGACCACGAGCGAGAGAGGCCCGCGGCCTCCGCCGCTGACGAGGGCGACGATCGGCCCGCTGCCCACGACCGCCACCAGCAGAGCGAGAAGGGTGCGCGTCTCGCGCGTCGAGCTGCGGTGCCACGAACGCCGCTCCCGTCCGCGCGCGAGGAGCGCGCCGACGATCAGTCCGATGACCGCGGCCGAGAGCCGATACCAGGAATCGGCGTCACCGGCGTAGAGCGCGAACAGGGCGAGGAGGGCGAAGCCCACCAGACGCAGACGACGACGCCACAGCGTCGGCGCGAAGGCCGACCCCGCCATGACGGCTCCGGCGATCGCGGTGGTCGGGTCGAGCACGGGCACTTCGGCGGCGACGACCGGGCGCAGGTCGGTGATGGTCCAGGCCGCCGCGTGCAGACCGATGCCCACGACCAGGCCGCTCAATCCGATGGCCACCAGGAAGACGCTCGTGCGCCGTGATCCGACCAGACGCTCGACGTAGGCCAGAGCGGTCAGGGCGAGCAGCACCGACGAGAGGGCGTCGATCGTGGAGTCCGGGACCACCAGTGCGGTCACGAGCGTCCACCACCGGCCGCTTCCGAAGGTGGCCAGCGGCCCCGCTCCCCAGACGAGGGCGTCCTCGCCCCAGAGCGATCCCGTCGCCGCCGCCGCCGCGACGACCACCACGGCCACGACGATCGCCACGGGGTTGTGCGACACGTAGCGACGAAGCGCAACAGCGAGAGCCGTCAGGCGCGACGGTGAGCGTTCGGCGACCGGAGGAGCGACGGATTCGGACATCGGCGAAATCGTATTGCCAATTCCTATGAGAAGCCGTCAGTACCAGATGTCGAGCAGCGGGGTGACCTCGGGGGCGAAGACGCGGTCGAGGGATGCCAGGACGTCGGCGTCGCCGTGCACGAGACCCGCGAGCGCGAGCTCGGCCGAACGGACCCCGCCGAGAAGGAGCGAGCTGAGGGCACCGACGGTGAGCTCGACGTCGACCGGCCGGTCGCTCGCGGGCACGACCTCCGCCTCGCCGTCCGCCGTGATGCGCAGGTTCCACGTGCCCTCGGCGAAGCCGAGCGGGTCGGCGACGCGCAGGACCACGTCGAGACCGGCCGCGTACCGGCGCGAGGCCAGCGCCCCGGGAACGTCGAGGATGCGCAACCAGTGATGGTCGGTGAGCGTCGCCGTCACCGCGCGGCGGTCGGCGACCATCCACTGCACGGGCGGCACGGCCGGCTGCAGCCACGCCTTCACCCGACCGACGAGGTCGTGCTCGAGCGCGAACCGCCACAGGGCAGCCGAGGCCTCTCCGTCGACGGCGAAGATTGCGCGTACCTCGAGATCGTGTGCGGAGAAGTCGTCGCGCTCGTCGATCACGTAGACGAGGATCCCCGTCTCGTCACCGTCGGCGTTGCGGTACGAGACGGCGCGCACCTTCTCGCCGGACTTGTCGCCCGGCGCGAGACCGGCCACGCCACGCCACCGGCCGTCCCACCCGGGGACGGACCCGGGACGCTGGAGGCGCACGCGCTCGTGCACAGCGCTCAGACGATCCGCCACCGCCTCACGCGGGACGAAGTCGAGACGCCCGGGAGACGACGGGCCGATCCAGCGGGCACGACCCGTGTCGACCTCGACATCCGAGGCCCACGCGGCGGGAGAGAACCCCCAGCGCCCGTAGATCGTGGCCTCGGTGACGGTGAGACCAGCGATGGCGAAGCCCGCCGCCGCCGCCGTGCGCAGTTCGCCGCCGATCATCGCGCGGGCGATACCCCGCCGGCGATGCGTCGCCGCGACCGTGACGGCGCTGATCGACCACAGCGGCGTCGTGCGCCCGGGCGACGTCGTGAGCTCCGACGCCCACGAGTCGATCGTGCCGACGGGCACCTCGGGCTCGACGCCCCGGCGGTCGTAGACCGCCGTGAGACGGCGGGTCCGCAGGGTCGTGCGCGCGTTCTCGGCCTCGTCGTCTGTCGACTCCCCGCCCAGGAAGCCCCGGGCCACCGCGCGCTGGAAGGGACGGAACCCCTCTCCCTCGGCGTCCACGCGCGCGTACTCCAAGCCGGAGGCGGCGAGGTCGGCGGCGGAGGTCTGGTCGAGGGGCAGCGTCAAGGTGTCGGTGGATGCCATGACCCCAGCCTAGGGATCACCTCTGACACGCGCCGGGTCGGCGCGGGTGCCGTCAGTGCGTCGCCTGGATGGCGCGAAGGCGCGAGAGCACCTGATCGCGGAGTTCGTCGGGAGCCGTCTCTTTGCACGCACGGGCGACCACCTCGGTCAGCGTGCGCGCCACGAGGGCCTCGTCCTGGCATCCGGGACAGTTCTCGAGGTGCTCGCGGATATCGGTGTGCTGGGTCTTGCAGACCTCGTTGCGGAGGTATTCCTCGAGGTCGCGTCGCGCCTCGTCGCAGCCGCAGTCGCTCATTTCTTCTCTCCCGTCGCGGCCTGGATGCCGCGCTCCTTGGCGTAATCCGACAGCAGGTCGCGCAGCAGCCGCCGGCCGCGGTGCAGACGGCTCATGACCGTACCGATCGGGGTTTTCATGATGTCGGCGATCTCCTGGTAGGCGAAGCCCTCGACGTCTGCGAGGTACACCGCCATCCGGAAATCCTCGGGGATCGACTGCAGCGCGTCCTTGACGACGGATGCCGGCATGTGGTCGATCGCTTCGGCCTCGGCCGAACGGGCGCTGCTCGCGGTGGTCGACTCGGCTCCGCCGAGCTGCCAGTCCTCGAGGTCGTCGATCGCACTCTGGTACGGCTCGCGCTGCTTCTTTCGATACGTGTTGATGTACGTGTTCGTCAGGATGCGGTAGAGCCACGCCTTGAGGTTCGTGCCCTGCGTGAACGTGGCCCACGAGCCGAAGGCCTTCACGAAGGTCTCCTGCACGAGATCGGCCGCGTCGGCCGGATTACGCGTCATGCGCATGGCTGCGGCGTACAGCTGATCCATGAAGGGCAGAGCCTGCTCTTCGAACTGTTCGCGGGGCTCCACCTGCGGGCCGGCGTCTGCGGTGTCGTTCATCGCGCGCCAGTCTACGTCGGGCATGTCGACGGCCACCGGGATGGCCTGCGGCAAGCGGTCGCGTTCGAGAAGTGCGGTCACGTGTCCTCCCCTTTCAGTAGGCTAGGAACCGATGTCTCCCCTCGGGTATTCCCCTTCCGCCGCCAGTCCCCGCGGTGAGTGGGACGCGCCCGTCTCCGACGGACCCGTGAATGCCACGGTCACCGTGCCCGGGTCCAAGTCGTTGACCAATCGAGAGCTGATCCTCGCCGCCATCGCGGACGGCCCCGGCACGTTGCACGGCCCCCTGCACTCCGACGACTCCGCGCGCATGGTCGACGCGCTGCGCGTGCTCGGCGTCGGGATCGACGAGATCGACACCGGCTCCCCTTTCGGCCCCGACCTGCTGGTGACGCCCCCCTCCTCTTTCGCGGGCGACGGCACGATCGACTGCGGGCAGGCGGGAACCGTCATGCGGTTCATCGCCCCGGTGGCCGGCTTCGCCCGGGGCGACGTGCGCGTCACCGCCCACGAGAGCGCATTGCACCGCCCCATGGGGGCGATGATCCACGCCCTGCGCGACGTGGGCGTCGACATCGACGACGGCGGCCACTGGGCGCTCCCCTTCTCGGTCCGCGGGCACGGACACGTGCGAGGCGGCGAGGTCGAGATCGACGCGAGCCAGTCGAGCCAGTTCGTCTCGGGCCTTCTTCTCGCGGCCGCGCGTTTCGACGTCGGACTCCACCTCCGCCACGTCGGCTCGCGCCTGCCGAGCATTCCGCACATCGACATGACCGTCGAGGCCCTCGCCCACCGTGCCGTGCACGTCGAACGTCCCGCACCCGGCGAGTGGGTCGTGCCCGCGGGACCCGTGCGCGCGAAAGACGTGGCGATCGAACCCGACCTCTCCAACGCCTCCCCGTTCCTCGCCGCCGCGATGGTCACGGGCGGCTCCGTCACCGTCACGGGCTGGCCCCTGCACAGCACCCAGCCGGGTGCCCTCCTCGTCGACATCCTCGCCGAGATGGGAGCCCGCGTCAGTCGCCGCGGCGGAGCCCTCACCGTGGCCGCCGGCGATGACGGCATCCTGGGCGTCGAACTCGACCTGTCGGCGGCGGGCGAACTCGCCCCCACTCTCTTCGGCCTGGCCGCCTTCGCGGACGGGCCGACCACGCTGCACGGCATCGGCCACATCCGCGGCCATGAGACCGACCGCATCGCGGCCCTCGTCGGCAACCTGCGCTCGCTCGGCGGCGAGGCGCACGAGCTCGAAGACGGCATCCGCATCGTCCCGCGGCCGCTGACCGGCGGTGAGTGGAAAGCGCACCACGACCACCGCTTGGCCACCACCGGCGCCCTGATCGGGCTTCGCGTGCCCGGCGTGCGCATCGACGACATCGGTACGACCGCCAAGACGCTCCCCCAGTTCGCGGGCCTGTGGCAGAGCATGCTCGACGACTCGCGCCCGTGAACGGGGACTGACGCGTGAGCTGGCTCGACGATCCCGACGACGACGAAGACGACCTCCGGTACGACGAGTCGTCCATCCGGGTGCGTCCCAACCCGAAGGCGAACAGGCCCCGCACCAAGCGACGCCCCGCCCACGCCGACGCGCAGATCGCCCGTGTGCTCGGAGTCGACCGCGGCCGGTACACGGTGCTCGTCGACGAAGACGGCCCCGACGAGCGCCGGGTGCTGGCCACCCGCGCCCGCGAGCTCCGCAAGCAGCCCATCGTCAACGGCGACCGCGCCCGCGTCGTCGGCGACCTCTCGGGCGACGAGGGCACTCTCGGGCGCATCATCGGCCTCGAGGAGCGCACGTCTCTCCTGCGTCGGAGCGCCGACGACACCGACCAGGTCGAGCGCGTGATCGTCGCCAACGCCGATCAGATGCTCGTCGTGGTCGCCGCGGCCGACCCCGAGCCCCGCGCCCGTCTCGTCGACCGTTATCTGGTCGCGGCGTTGGATGCCGGCATCCGCCCCCTGCTCGTCGTCACCAAGACCGACCTGGCCGACCCGACCGAGTTCCTCGCGCACTTCGTCGGACTCGACCTGCGGGTGTTCACCAGCGCCCAGGGCGAGATGCCCCTTGACGAGATCGGCGAGGCGCTCGTCGGCCACTCGACCGTGTTCGTCGGGCACTCGGGCGTCGGTAAGTCGACCCTGGTCAACGCGCTCACCGGCTCGGAGCGCGCGATCGGGCACGTCAACACCGTCACCGGTCGCGGCCGCCACACCTCGTCGTCGGCGGTGTCGCTGCGCTACCGCGGCCGCGACGGCTCGGGCTGGGTCATCGACACCCCGGGCGTGCGATCTTTCGGGCTGGGCCACGTCGACCCCGCCCACGTGCTCGGCGCCTTCACGGATCTGGCCGAGGTCGCCGAGGAGTGCCCGCGCGGCTGCACCCACCTCCCCGATGCCCCCGACTGCGCGATCATCGAGGCGGTGGAGTCCGGACGCCTCGGACCCGGAGCCGCCGCCCGGCTCGACTCGCTGCAGCGGCTGCTGACGACGTTCCAGGGCATCGAGCGTTCTAGGCTGGAGGGGTGACGAACCTCGAAAAGGGCGATATCGCCCCCGACTTCACCCTCCTCGACCAGGACGAACACCCCGTCTCGCTGGGCGACTTCCGCGGCCGCCGCGTGATCCTCTACTTCTACCCCGCGGCCCAGACCCCGGGGTGCACCACCCAGGCCTGCGACTTCCGCGACAGCCTGGCCTCGCTGCAGGGCGCCGGCTACACGGTGCTCGGCATCTCGCGCGACCTGCCCGAGAAGCTGCGCGCCTTCCGCGACAGCGACGCGCTGACGTTCCCGCTCCTCAGCGACGCCGACCACGTCGTCCACGAGGCCTACGGCGCTTGGGGCGAGAAGCAGAACTACGGCAAGACGATCACCGGCGTGCTGCGATCCACGTTCGTCGTCGACGAGGAAGGCAAGATCCTCGAGGCGATGTACAACGTCAAGGCCACCGGCCACGTGGCGCGTCTGCGCAAGAACCTGGGTCTGGCCGCAGCCTGACCCGCGACGACCACGACCCCGCCCCGCGACAGCGGTAGGCGGGATCTTCTCGTGAGGGCGACGCGTCAGTCGTCGTCGCGGCGGCGCGGAGCCGCCGCGCGCACCGCCAGGGCGAGCAGCACCAGGCCGACGACAGCGGGGACCGCGATCAGCACGGCGATCCCGGGAGACGCCCACTCCCCCGTGACGGCGCCGATGGCCACCGACAGGATCAGCAGTTGCGTCACGATCCCGCCCGATCGGCCGGCGGAGACGTCGCGAGCGGTCGCGACGCCGAACGCGCCGACGATGGCCGCGCCGATCACGGTGAGCACGATGAGGGCGATCGAGCTGACCGCCGAGTCGGTGTCTCCGCCGATGAGGGCGACCGTCTGCCAGCCGGCGAGGGCCAGGATGCCGACACTCTCGAGCCCCAGGAGAGCTGCGGCCGCAAGACGAATCGGCATCAGGAAAGCCTCCCCGGCGGGCGCACCTGCGCCGTTACGATCTGGAAACCTACCGGTTACCTCTTGATCAGGCGGAATCGCTATGGGAGCATGGAACAAGCCGTGTGCTCCCACAGCGAAGTGGGGCGAGCAATCGCTCGCGTTCCCACCAGGGTACCGGACCCGAATCCCGGTGCCGAATCGACCAATTTTCTGTAACAAGGAGCACCCCCATGGATTGGCGCGACAAAGCAGCCTGCCTGACCGTCGACCCCGAGCTGTTCTTCCCGGTCGGCAACACCGGCCCCGCGGTCGACCAGATCGAGAAGGCCAAGTCGGTCTGTGCACGCTGCACCGTCACCGAGGTCTGCCTGCAGTACGCCCTCGAGTCCGGTCAGGACTCGGGCGTCTGGGGCGGTCTGAGCGAAGACGAGCGCCGCGCGCTCAAGCGCCGCGCTGCTCGCGCCCGCCGCGCCTCCTGACCACAGTCGCACGAAGAAGCCCGCCCCTCTCGGGGCGGGCTTCTTCGCGTTGTCGAGGTGGAGGGATCGGCGCGTCAGGCCGCGGAGCCGCCGATGTAGCGCAGCGGGATCTCGATCGTGACCTCGGTGCCGCTGCCCATCAACGTGTGCCAGTCGATCGTGCCACCGAGTTCGCCCTGGATGAGCGTGCGGACGATCTGCGTGCCGAGCCCCCGGCCCACCTGCCCCTCGGGCAGGCCGACGCCGGTGTCGCGCACGCTGACCTCGAGCATTTCGCCGCTGCGCTCGGCCGCGATCTCGACATCGCCCTCCTGCCCGGCGAGGCCGTGCTCGACGGCGTTGGTCACGAGCTCGGTGAGGGCCAGGGCGAGGGGCGTGGCGAACTGGCTGGGGAGCGTTCCGAACTTGCCCGTGGTCCGCGTGCGAGCGCGGGTGTTCGGGGCCGCGGCCACCTCGGCGACGAGCTTGAGCACGCGAGCGAAGACGTCGTCGAAATCGACGTTCTGCGCGAGACCCTCGGAGAGGGTGTCGTGCACCACCGCGATCGCCGAGACACGGCGCATGGCCTGCGTGAGGGCATCGCGTGCCTCGTCGGAGTGCGTGCGGCGCGCCTGGATGCGCAGCAGCGAGGCGACCGTCTGCAGGTTGTTCTTGACGCGGTGGTGGATCTCGCGGATCGTCGCGTCCTTGGTGATGAGCTCCTGCTCCTGGTGGCGGATCTCGGTGACATCGCGGCTGAGCACGATCGCGCCGATGCGCGTGCCGCGGTCGCGCAGCGGAATGGTGCGCAGTGACACCTGCACACCGCGCGCCTCCATGTCGGCTCGCCAGGGAGCGCGGCCGCTCACCACGACGGGGAGCGACTCGTCGACGTCCTGGCGCTTGGCGGGAAGGATCCGGGCGGTCACCTCGGCCAGCGACTCGCCCTCGAGCTCGTCGTCGAAGCCCATGCGGTTGAAGGCCGAGAGCGCGTTGGGGCTCGCGAAAGTGGTGATGCCGTCGACGTCGAGGCGGATGAGTCCGTCGGAGGCGCGGGGAGCACCGCGTCGCGGAGCGGTGGGAGCCGAGAGGTCGGGGAACTCGGCCGAGGCGATCATTCCGAACACGTCGTCCGCGCAGTCGTTGAACGTGATCTGCTGCCGCGACGGGGTGCGCGTCTCGCCGAGGTTGGTGTGGCGGGTCAGCACACCCACCGTCGTGACCGCGTACCCCTCGCGCGAGAGCTCGCGCACGATCGGTACCGCACGCACGCGAGTGGGCGTCTCTTCGAACCAGTCGGGGGATGCCGAGTCGACGATGCGACCGCTCTGGAAAGCCTCGCGCACCTGGGTACGCCACTGCGGACGCACACGGTCGCCGACGATGTCGCGGTAGAACAGCGTCGCCGCTCCCCCGGGCCGCGTGTGGGCGACAGCGACGAAGGAGTCGTCGGGGGTGGGGACCCAGATGACGATGTCGGCGAACGCCAGGTCGGCCAGCAGCTGCCCGTCGCCCGCCAGCCGGTGCAGCCACTCGACGTCCGCCTCGCTGGAGCGGCCCTGGGCGTAGACGAGTTCACTGAGTGTCGACACCCCTCCACCCTACGGGGAGCCCTCGTCTCGGTCGGCCGTCGCGGGCGCGTTCCCGACGAGGGATGAGGATCCGGGCGAATCTCGAGGCGACGGAAACAGGTCAGGGGGCTACCGGACAGACGATAAGTCCCCTGCCGTTGCGGGCATTCTGCCGGCCTCGGGACGACTGGCGGGGTGGCGGGTGACTTCTCCGCGTCCCCAGGACGGTGGACATAATGACCGCATGACGGAAAGGGACTCACCCAGAGGACGATTTGCGGCGCCGGACGCCGTCGCCGAAATGCTCGGGATCACGCATGCGGACGTGCGGTCTCTGATCCGCGAAGGACGACTCCGGGGTCTCCCGGTGGGGTCTCCACCGCGGTGGCGCATCGACCTCGACAGCGTCGACGATTATCTCGACGAGCAGGCCGAACTCACGCGTCGCGCGGCCCTGTGGCAGCAGTCGCAGGCGGCCAGCTTCCCGGAGCTGTGGGGGCGCGGCGCGGTCCGCCACGACGACTGATCACCCGCTCCTCCCCGATCTCACCCCGCGGGCGAGTAATCCACAGCCACAGCGAATGCCCCACCGGGTGTGCGTGTCCACGCCTACTGTCGGCGTCATCCCCGCCCGCTGGACGCACGACCGACAGATTGAGGATCCATGCCCGAAGCAGCCCGGCGACCCGAGGACGCACGATGTGCGCCGCAGAACGCGTGCGACCTGAACGCCCTCGGGACCAATCCGTCCCCGGAGACTCCCTCGCCGGTCGAGGTGTTCGTCGGCAACATGGTGCGCGGCATCCTCGAGGTGGTCGCCGGCGTCCGAGACCCGGAGCAGCTGGCCCGGTGGATGTCGGAGGAGGTCTATCGAGCCCTGCTCACGCGCACGAGCCTGGCCACGCGAGCGCGCAGCGCTCGACGCGTGCAGGTGTACCGCGTCATGCACGAGATCCGAAGCGTGCGCCTGTTCTCCCCGCGAGACGGCGCGATCGAAGCCACGGTCGTCGTGTCGGGCCGCATGCGCACCCGAGCGGTGGCCCTGCGCCTCGAGTCCCTCGAACGGCGATGGCGCATCACGGCGCTCAGCCTGCTGTGACGCGTGCGATCACGCTCCGGGCGCGTGTGTCAGGGGCGCCAGGACGCGAGGAAGTTCCCCAGGCGCTCGATCGCGTCGCTGATCACGCGGGCCTCGGGGAGCGTCACGATACGTACGTGGTCGGTCGCGGGCCAGTTGAAGCCCGACCCCTGCACGAGCAGCACGTGCTCGGCGAGCAGGAAGTCGCGCACGAACTTGCCGTCGTCGGGGATCTCGTACACCTCGGGGTCGAAGCGCGGGAACGCATACAGCGCACCGCGCGGCATGACGCACGAGACGCCGGGGATCGCCTCGAGGCCCTGCCACGCGGCATCCCGTTGCTCATGAAGACGCCCCGTCGGGGCGATGAGCGCATCGATCGATTGCACGCCCGAGAGCGCCGCCTGAACGGCGAACTGCGCCGGCACGTTCGGGCACAGACGAGTGGATGCCAGCAGGTTGATGCCGTGCAGGAATCCCTGCGCATGCTTCTTGGGGCCGGTGATCGCGAGCCATCCGGAGCGGTATCCCGCCACCCGGTAGGTCTTGGACAGGCCGTTGAAGGTCAGGCAGAGCAGGTCGGGGGCGACCGTGGCCATGGGGATGTGCACCGCGTCGTCGAAGAGGATGCGGTCGTAGATCTCGTCGGCCAGCAGCAGCAGCGAGTGCTCGCGGGCGATGTCGGCGATGCCCTCGAGGATCTCGCGCGAGTACACCGCTCCCGTGGGGTTGTTCGGGTTGATCACGACGATCGCCTTGGTACGGGGGGTGACCTTGGAGCGGATGTCCTCGAGGTCGGGCTGCCACTCGCGCTGCTCGTCGCAGAGGTAGTGAACGGGGGTGCCGCCGCCGAGGCTGGTCATCGCCGTCCACAGCGGGTAGTCGGGGGCGGGGATGAGCACCTCGTCGCCCTCGTCGAGCAGGGCCTGCATCGTCATCGTGATCAGCTCGGACACGCCGTTGCCCAGGAACACGTGGTCGGGGTCGAGGTGCGGGAAGTCGGGCTCCTGCTCGTAGCGCGAGACGACCGCGCGCCGAGCCGACAGGATGCCGCGGCTGTCGCTGTAGCCGTGAGCGTTGGGGACCGAGGCGATCATGTCGCGCACGATCTGGTGCGGCGCCTCGAATCCGAAGATCGCCGGGTTGCCCGTGTTGAGTTTGAGGATCGCGTGGCCCTCGGCCTCCAGACGGTCGGCCTCGACGAGGGCCTCCCCGCGGATCTCGTACAGGACGTCCTTCAGCTTGGATGACTGGTCGAGGGGGCGCAGCGGGCTCATCGGTTCAGGATATCCCCGCCCGCATCCGGCCAATCGACACCGCGTGGCCCCCGCCGGGCGAAGGCTGCCCCAGGCGAGGCGGCGGAGAGCTGCCCTCGAAAACGACGGATGCCGCGCCCCCGACCTCGGGGCGCGGCATCCGTTCTGCGCTTACTTCTTCTTGGCTGCGCGGCGGTCGGCGCGGTTGCTCGCGGCCGGCTCGTCACCCGAGGGCACGCGCTGACCGAAAGCTCCGCGGGCGGCAGGAGCCTGCTCTGCGGCGGGCTCGGCCTGCTGCTCGGCCTGGCGGAGACGGTTGGTCGCCGCCTGCTGAACCTGACCGCGGTCGTTGCGAACCTCGACCTCTCCGGCGTCGTTCGCCGCGGAGTACTCGAGGCGCTGCGTCTCGACGGGCGTCGGGGCGAGTCCCTTGGCCTCGACCTGCGCCTCGTCGCCCTCGACCTTTCGGACCTCGACCTCGAGGTTGTAGAGGAAGCCGACCGACTCCTCCTTGATCTGCCCCATCATGGACTGGAACATCTGGTACCCCTCGCGCTGGTACTCGATGAGCGGGTCGCGCTGGGCCATGGCGCGCAGGCCGATGCCGTCCTTGAGGTAGTCCATCTCGTAGAGGTGCTCGCGCCAGCGACGGTCGAGCACCTGCAGCACGACACGGCGCTCGAGCTCGCGCAGCGCCTGCTCGCCGAGGGCCTTCTCGCGGTTCTCGTATGCGATACGGGCGTCGGAGATGATCTCGCGCTTCAGGCCCTCGGGCGTGATGCGGCCCTTGTTGCCCCCGGCCTCGGCCACGACCTCGTCGATCGTGACGCTTACGGGGTACATGGTCTTCAGCTCGGTCCACAGGGCGTCGAAGTCCCACGACTCGGTGTGACCCGAACCGGTGTGGTCGTCGATGACGGCGGTGATCGCGTCCTCGATGAAGTGCTGGACGCGGTCGGCGATGTCGTCGCCCTGCAGCATGTGCCGACGGTCGGCGTAGATCGCCTCGCGCTGACGGTTCAGCACGTCGTCGTACTTCAGGACGTTCTTGCGCATCTCGGCGTTGCGCGACTCGACCTGCGACTGCGCGCTCTTGATCGCGCGCGAGACCAGGCCGGACTCGATCGCGACGTCGTCGGGGAAGTTCGTGCGCGCGAGGATCGCCTCGGCGGCGCCCGACTGGAACAGACGCATCAGGTCGTCGGTCAGCGAAAGGTAGAAGCGGCTCTCGCCGGGGTCGCCCTGACGGCCCGAACGACCGCGCAGCTGGTTGTCGATGCGGCGCGACTCGTGGCGCTCGGTACCCAGCACGTACAGCCCGCCGGCTTCGACGACCTTCGCGGCCTCTTCGGCCACGGTGTCGCGCATGCTCTGGTAGACGGTGTCCCACTCCGACTCGTAGGCCTCGGGGGTCTCGACGGGATCGAGGTTCTTCGCCTTCATCTCCTGCACGGCGAGGAACTCGGCGTTACCGCCGAGCATGATGTCGGTACCGCGGCCGGCCATGTTGGTGGCGACGGTGACGGCACCCAGACGACCCGCGCGCGCGACGATCTCCGCCTCGCGAGCGTGGTTCTTGGCGTTGAGCACCTCGTGGCGCACGCCCTTCTTGGCCAGCAGGCGCGAGAGGTACTCGCTCTTCTCGACGCTCGTGGTGCCGACGAGGACCGGCTGGCCCTTCTCGTGGCGCTCGACGATGTCTTCGACGACCTGCGCGAACTTCGCCGTCTCGTTCTTGTAGACGAGGTCGGACTGATCCTTGCGGATCATCGGCTTGTTGGTCGGGATCGGCACCACGCCGAGCTTGTAGGTCGACATGAACTCGGCCGCCTCGGTCTCGGCGGTACCGGTCATGCCTGCGAGCTTGTCGTAGAGGCGGAAGTAGTTCTGCAGCGTGACGGTGGCGAGCGTCTGGTTCTCGGCCTTGACCGGGACGCCCTCCTTGGCCTCGATCGCCTGGTGGATGCCCTCGTTGTAGCGGCGACCCACGAGGATGCGACCGGTGTGCTCGTCGACGATCATGACCTCGTCGTTCATGACGACGTAGTCGGTGTCGCGCTTGAACAGCGCGATCGCCTTGATCGAGTTGTTGAGGAACGAGATCAGAGGGGTGTTGGCCGACTCGTACAGGTTGTCGATGCCGAGGTAGTCCTCGACCTTCTCGATACCGGGCTCGAGCACGCCGATCGTGCGCTTCTTCTCATCGACCTCGTAGTCGACGCCGGCTTCGAGGGTACGGGCGAGCTTGGCGAACTCGGCGAACCAGCGGTTGGCTTCACCGGATGCCGGGCCCGAGATGATCAGCGGGGTGCGGGCCTCGTCGATGAGGATCGAGTCGACCTCGTCGACGATCGCGTAGAAGTGACCGCGCTGCACGAGGTCTTCCTTGCGCCACGCCATGTTGTCGCGGAGGTAGTCGAAGCCGAACTCGTTGTTCGTGCCGTAGCTGATGTCGGCCTCGTACTGCTCACGCCGCACCTCGGGGGTCTGACCTGCGACGACCGTTCCCGTCGTCATGCCCAGGGCGCGGTAGACGCGACCCATGAGCTCGGACTGATAGCTCGCGAGGAAGTCGTTGACCGTGATGACGTGGACGCCCTGGCCCGCGATGGCGTTGAGGTAGGCCGGAAGAGCGGCGGTCAGGGTCTTGCCCTCACCGGTCTTCATCTCGGCGATGTTGCCCAGGTGAAGGGCCGCGCCGCCCATGATCTGCACATCGTAGGGGCGCTGTCCGAGCGTGCGCTTGGCGGCCTCTCGGACGGCCGCGAACGCCTCGGGCATGAGCTGGTCGAGCGTCTCACCGGCTTCGTAGCGGGCGCGCAGCTCGACCGTCTCGTTGCGCAGCTCGTCGTCGGTGAGCTGCTCGTAGTCCTCTTCGAGCGCTCCGGTCGCTTTCACGACGCCCTGCAGTCGGCGCAGGATGCGGCCCTCGCCGGCGCGCAGCAGTTTCTCGAGCGGATTGGCCACGAAGCATCTCCATCTGTCGGGTGCGGCGCCCGCATGGACGCCGGCCTGCGAACAGGCATACATCGCCCATGCTATCCGTGTTACCCGTTCGTGACCTGCGAGCGAGCCACAATCCGATCGCGCGGCAGCGCGCCCGCAGCGAACACACGGCGACGGCGGGGAGGGCGACGCCTAGGATCGAGCCATGGCCGGTTTCTGGGGCAAGAGGAAGCGCGAAGAACAGGACGCGGCGGATGCCGATCTGGCACGCCGAGCGGAGCTTGCGATCGTCGCGGCCGACGAGCGTGTCCGCCTGACCTCGGACGAGCTCGACTTCGCCCGCGCCGAGCTCGGCGACAAGGCGACGGAAGACCTCGCGGCGGCCCTCGATTCCGTACGAACCCACCTCGCCGAGGCGTTCCAGCTGCATCAGCTCAACCACGACGAGATCCCCGACACGAAAGAAGAGCTGCGCACGCGCAATGCGCGCATCGTCCAGCTCTCGCAATGGGCCGAGGACCTGCTCGAGGAGCGCACCCAGGTTCTGCAGCCCAAGATCGACGCCGTGCGCCGCGCCCCCGAGACGCTGGCTCGCGTGCGAGCCGACCGTGAGCGGCTGGCGCAGCGCATCCCCAACGCCCGGGAGGTCGTCGACAGGCTCTCCCGCCGGTACAGCGACTCCGCCCTGGCGCAGATCGGCGGCAACCCCGAAGAGATCGAGCAGCTCCTCGACTTCGCCGTGCACACCGCCGCCGTATCGGAACGTCGACGCGAGGCGGGCCAGCGCGAGCAGGCCTCCGTCGCCCTCGAGGCCGCCACCGAGGCCGCTCGTCGAGCCGAATCGCTCCTGGATGCCGTGGACACCTTCGAGATCGAGGCCCTCCGCGCCGAGTCCACCCTCGCCGCCGTGGTCGACGACTCGCGCAACGACCTCATCGAGGCGCGTCTGGGAGCGCAGACCCCCGCCGTCACCCAGGCGATGGCCGCGCTTCAGCAGGCGCTCACGGCCCTCCCCGCCTCGGGAACCCGCAGCGACCCCTTCCAGGCTCTGTCGTCGCTGCGGCAGGCCAACGCGGATCTCGACCTCGCCCGCGAGCGGGCGGCCCGCCCCGTCCCCTCCCAGGATCAGGTGGAGCACGCCATCGACGATGCCGACCGCCAGATCGCCGTCGCGCGGGGCCTCATCACCGGACATCGGGGCTGGATCGGAGCCGATGCCCGCACGCGCTTCGTCGAGGCCGAGCGGCTGCGCGCGGGTCTGCCGCTGGGCCCCGTGCCCGAGGAGCAGCGTGAGACGGCGCTCGCCACCGCACGACGCGCCGGGGCACTGGCATCCGAGGCCCTGCAGATCGCCCAGCGCGACATCGAGCAATCCCGCCCGAACGACTGGGGCAATGACGGCCGGGGAGGCGGTTACGGTCGGGGAGGCGGCATGGGCGGCGGCAACATGGTCGGCGGCATGCTCGGCGGTCTCGTCATCGGCTCTCTGCTCGGCGACATCTTCGACGGCTGAGCGCGGGCGTCTGCGCCCGCGGCATCGCCCGCACGACGAAGCCCCCGGTCCGAGGACCGGGGGCTTCGTGGCGTTCTCAGGTCAGGATGCGACCTCGACGGCGGGTGCCGCCTGGGTCGCGAGGGCGATCACACCGTAGTCCCAGCCCTTGCGTCGGTAGACGACGCTCGGGTGGTCGGTGCGGGCGTCGATGAAGAGGAAGAAGTCGTGGCCGACGAGCTCCATGCGGTCGACGGCGTCTTCGACCGTCATCCACTCGGGACCGAACTCCTTCTGGCGGATGACGACGGGCGAGTAGTCCTCTTCTTCGGCCCCGGCCTCTTGCACGGGGATCGAACCGGTCGCGACGGCGCGCAGCACCTCGACGGAGGCGGGCTCGACGTCGATACCCGAGAGCTCGCCGGTGCCCTTCTCGAACTTCGCACCGCGGGGGTGGTTGCGGGCGTCGATGCGCTTGTCCTTGGCGCGACGCACCTGTTCGGAGATCTTGTCGACCGCGAGATCGAGGGCCGCGAACTTGTCGGTGTCGGTCGCCTCCGCACGAACGACCGGGCCCTTGCCGTCGAGCGTGAGCTCGACCGTGTCGTCCTCCAGACGACCGTTGCGATAGGAGCGATGAGTCACCTTGACCTCGAGCGCCTGAGCGCGAGGCGCGAGGTGCTCGATGCGGCTGACCTTCTCTTCGACGACCGAGCGAAAACGGTCGGTGATACCGACTCCCACTCCGACGATGTTGGTGTCCATCAGTGACCTCCTTGTTCCGGGTTCCGCCCGGTCTAAGGGCGGAACATCCGTCGCCTTCAGTCATCCCCACGCTAGTAGTCCGACACCGCCGTGTCACGTCTCAATCACCCGGGATTCACCTTCGAAGCTCCTTCGACGCGGCGTGTCCGCCAGCGCCACGGCGACGACCTCGTCGGCTCCCGCGGCGCGGAGGGCGCGCGCCGCCTCGGCCAAGGTCGCCCCCGTGGTGACGACGTCGTCGAGGACCACGACCGTGCCGCCCGCGATCGGTCGGCTCACGAACGCTCCCCCGACGTTCTCTCGTCGCGCGCGGCGTCCGAGACCCCTCTGGTCGTCGGTGGCACGGGCCACCCGCAGCAGCCGCTCGTGCCTCCACCCCGCGCGGCGCATCAGCACGTCGAGCGGTCGGAACCCGCGACGGCGGAATGCCGCGCGCGTGCCCGGGACGGTGGTGAGGACGGCACCGGCGGGCACCG
>JAKOMY010000109.1 GCA_022702225.1 Microbacteriaceae bacterium
GGCCAGGACGCCGACATCGACAACGTCAAGCTCATCAACGACGGCCAGCAGTACTCCACGATCTTCAAGGACACGCGCCTGCTCGCCGAGCAGGCCATCAAGGTCACCGGCGACTACCTGAGCGGCAGCGAGCCGGAGCCGAACAACACCACCGACTACGACAACGGCAACAAGGTCGTGCCGTCGTACCTCCTGGAGTCGACCGTCGTCACCAAGGACAACATCAAGTCCGTGCTGATCGACTCCGGCTACTACACCCAGGAGCAGGTCGACAAGGGTCAGAAGTAACCACGTCCCCACGCTGCCGGCCGTCCCGCACCCCTGCACGGGGTGCGGGACGGCCGGCAGTCGCGAGGGTGGCCCCATGCGTGAGACAAGCACCACAGACGACCAGGCGGGCGGCACAGTGACAGCGACCAGCAGCACTCCTCCGAGCGGCGGCGGGCACCCGCAGACCGGCCCGGACGACATCCTGGAGATGCGTTCCATCACCAAGACGTTCCCGGGCGTCAAGGCCCTCTCCGACGTGACGAGCAAGGTGCGCCGCGGCGAGGTCCACGCCATCTGCGGCGAGAACGGCGCCGGCAAGTCGACGCTGATGAAGGTGCTCTCGGGCGTCTACCCGCACGGCACCTACGAGGGCGACATCGTCTTCGAGGGCCAGGTGGCGCGCTTCAGCGGCATCAACGAGTCCGAGCACGCCGGCATCGTGATCATCCACCAGGAGCTCGCCCTGGTGCCCTACCTGTCGATCGCGGAGAACATCTTCCTCGGCAACGAGGTGAAGGGCCGCGGCGGTCTCATCGACTGGAACCGCGCCAACGGCGAGGCCGGCAAGCTCCTGCGCCGCGTCGGCCTGAAGGAGAACCCCACGACGCCCGTGGGCCAGCTCGGCGTGGGCAAGCAGCAGCTGGTGGAGATCGCCAAGGCGCTCACCAAGGACGTCAAGCTGCTCATCCTCGACGAGCCCACGGCCGCCCTCAACGACAACGACTCCGAGCACCTCCTGGGGCTGCTGCGCCAGCTCCAGGCCGAGGGCATCACCTGCATCATCATCAGCCACAAGCTGAACGAGATCATCTCGATCGCCCAGTCGACGACGATCATCCGCGACGGCAGGACCATCGAGACGCTCGACATCGCCGCCGGCGAGGTGACGCAGGAGCGCATCATCCGCGGCATGGTCGGCCGCGACCTGGAGAGCCGCTTCCCCGAGCGCGTGAGC
Source organism: Microbacteriaceae bacterium (assembly GCA_022702225.1). Lineage (GTDB taxonomy): Bacteria > Actinomycetota > Actinomycetes > Actinomycetales > Microbacteriaceae > Microbacterium. Next base: position 1,226 of record JAKOMY010000109.1, read on the forward strand.
GACCCCGGCGAGGAGGTGCTGCGCGTGGAGGACTGGACGGTCGGCCACGCCACGCAGGACCGCCTCGTGGTCGAGGGCGCCAGCCTGTCCGTCCGCGCCGGTGAGGTCATCGGCATCGCCGGGCTCATGGGCGCCGGCCGGACCGAGCTGGCCATGAGCATCTTCGGCCGCTCCTACGGCCGGTACCTGGGGGGGCGCCTCTACAAGCGCGGCCAGGAGATCCAGACGAGGAACGTCCGCGAGGCCATCAAGCACGGCATCGCGTACGCGACCGAGGACCGCAAGAAGTACGGCCTCAACCTCATCGGCGACATCCAGGTCAATGTCTCGGCATCCGCCCTCGCCCGTCTCGCCCGCCTCGGTGTGGTCGACCGGTACCGCGAGTACAAGGTCGCCGATTCGTACCGCTACAAGATGAACATCAAGGCGCCCAGCGTCGCCGCGATCACGGGACGACTCTCCGGGGGCAACCAGCAGAAGGTCGTCCTGTCGAAGTGGATGTTCACCGGGCCCGACGTGCTGATCCTCGACGAGCCCACCCGAGGCATCGACGTCGGGGCGAAGTACGAGATCTACGGCATCATCAACGAACTCGCGGCCCAGGGTAAGGCCGTCATCGTCATCTCGTCGGAGCTGCCCGAGGTCATCGGCCTCTCCGACCGCATCTACACGATCTCCGAGGGGCGCATCACGGCCGAGGTCAGCCGCGACGACGCCACGCAGGAGAACCTCATGCGGCACATGACCGCCGGAAGGAACTGACAGCAATGGCCACCGCATCCACCCAGACGGTCGAGGCGCCGACGCAGCCGGGGCCGCGACGTCGCGGCATCCTGTCGCGCATCAACTTCCGTCAGTTCGGCATCCTCGCAGCCCTCGTCATCATCATCGTGCTCTTCCAGGTGCTCACCGGCGGTCGCCTGCTGATGCCCGGAAACGTCAACAACCTCATCCAGCAGAACGCCTACGTGCTGATCCTCGCGATCGGCATGGTGATGGTCATCATCGCCGGCCACATCGACCTCTCGGTCGGATCGGTCGTGGCGATGGTGGGCGCGATCGCGGCGATCGCGATGAACCAATGGGGTCTGCCCTGGTTCGTCGCCGTCCTGCTCTCGCTCGTCGTCGGCGCCGTGGTCGGGGCGTGGCAGGGCTTCTGGGTCGCCTTCGTCGGCATACCCGCGTTCATCGTGACCCTGGCGGGCATGCTGCTGTTCCGCGGTCTCACTCTCGTGCTGCTCACCGGCGGCACCATCAGCGGCCTGCCCGACGGCTTCACCGCCATCGGCGCCGGCTGGCTGCCGCCGTTCCTCGGCTACCTCGGCAACTGGGACGCCCTGACCCTGGCCCTCGGCGCCATCGCCAGCGTCCTGCTCGTCGTGCAGCAGCTGCGCACCCGCGCGACGCTGCGCCGCCTCGAGCTGCCGCGCGAGGTCGCCTGGTCGTTCTGGGCGAAGAACGTCGTCGCGGTGCTCGCGATCATGGCCACCGCCTTCACGATCGCGGCCTACAACGGCACCCCGATCGTGCTGATCATCCTGGCCGTGCTGGTGCTCGCGTACACGTTCGTGCTCAACCGCACGACCTTCGGTCGCCACATCTACGCCATGGGCGGCAACCTCTTCGCGGCTGTGATGAGCGGCGTGAAGACGAAGTGGGTCAACTTCTTCATCTTCGTCAACATGGGTGCCCTCGCGGGTCTCGCCGCCGTGGTCAGCACCGCGCGTGCCGGCGGTGCGGTGGCCTCGGCCGGTCAGAACTACGAGCTCGATGCGATCGCTGCGGTGTTCATCGGTGGTGCGGCCGTCCAGGGCGGTATCGGCACCGTCGTCGGCGCCGTGGTCGGCGGCCTCGTCATGGGCGTGCTGAACATGGGTCTGTCGATCCTCAGCGTCGACGCCGCGTGGCAGATGGCCATCAAGGGCATCGTGCTGCTCCTGGCCGTCGCGTTCGACATCTTCAACAAGCGGCGCAACGGCGGTGCGTGACCGGATGGGGAGCCCGGTCACCCGGCCGGCTCCCCATCCCGGCCGCTCCGGCCGTCGGCCCCTTCGCGTCGCCGTGCGTCGGCCGCGTGAACACTCCGGTCCGCTCGATGGGATGATGGGAGAGGTGCGCCTCTCATGACCCCTGCCGTGTTCGAGCCCGCAACCCCGCTCGCGCCGCCGGCTGGCCGTACGACGAACGACCTGATCCGTCAGCAGAACCTCTCGTCCGTCCTGTCGCTTCTCCACTCCCGGGGAGCGCTCTCACGCGCCCAGCTGGGCGCCATGACCGGGCTGAACCGCTCCACGGTCACGGGCCTGGTGATGGAGCTGACCGAGCTCGGCCTCGTCCGCGAGGCTCCGAGCGGGGAGCGCACCGGCAAGGTCGGTCGTCCCACCCTCGAC
>JAKOMY010000119.1 GCA_022702225.1 Microbacteriaceae bacterium
CCGACGACGGCTCCGATCGATCCGACGTGCGAGAACATCATCCCGAAGTCCACCGCAGACGACTTCAAGAGTCTGGGCTGGACGTATCAAGAGGAGCCGTTCCGCATCGGGGCCACCGCGCTCGACGAGGGCATCCAGTGCAAGTGGGGCGACGCGAAGGTCGCCTCGGACCGCGTGCAGATCTTCGGCTGGGCCCCCATCGACGACGCGACCGCGCAGCAGGCGGAGAAAGACCTCGTCGCCTCGGGCTGGAAGCTCGAGCGCGACGCCACCGGAGACTACGTCACCGAGAATCCCGACTGGCTCGGCGGTCGCGGTGCGGACGGCTACGGCTTGACCTACCTGTTCGGTGACGGCTGGGTGAAGTTCGCCGACACCCGCCAGAGCCTGCTCCTCGTCGAGACGCCGCAGTAAGGCGTGCGCCCGCGCCGAATCATCGGTACGGGTTCACGGCCGCGGCATCCTGTCCTGCCGCGAATCCCTCGTCCCACGCGTCTCCGCGCGCTTCACGTTCCCGCCACAGCTCGTCGGCTCGCAGCACCCGGTGGGCCAGAGCGACCCAATCGCTCCACCCGCCTTCTGCCGGGGCGCCGTCTTCACGTGCCACAACCCGCCACCGGGCCGAATCCGGCACGGGCTCGAGGCGGAACGAACCGATGTCGATGCGGGAGCTACGCGGGTCGGGCATGCCCCGACGCTAGCCGGTTCACGATGACCACGGGTTCCATCCCGCCCGACAAGAAGGGCGCGACAACGTAGGCTCGATCCTCGTGGCTATCGGCTCGACCATTCACACCTTCACGGTGCAACTTTCCGACGTCGACCGCGGCGTGTACGACGAACTGCCGTTGCGCGTCGCCCGGCATCCGTCCGAGACCGCTCCGTACATGCTGACGCGCGTGCTGGCGTACTGCCTCGAGTACGAGGAGGGCATCGGCTTCAGCGAGGGTGTCGCCGCCACCGACGAGCCCGCCGTGATGGTCCGCGATCTCACCGGTGCGCTCGTCGCCTGGGTCGAGGTCGGGGCTCCGGATGCCGCCCGCCTGCACACCGGCAGCATGAAGGCCGAGAGGGTCGCCGTCTACACGCACCGCGACCCCGACAAGGTCGCAGCGCCCTGGGCCGGCAAGCGCATCCACCGCGCCGACGAGGTGCTGCTGCACAGCTTCGAGCCCGGCTTCGTCGAGAAGCTCGCCGACGCCATCGAACGTCGCAACACCGCCACCCTCACCCGCACCGAGGGGCGCATCTACCTCGAGCTCAACGGTGTCTCGGGCGAGAGCGACATCCACACCCGCACCGCGGGCTGAGCGAACGCGAGAAAGCCCCCGCTCCCACCGAAACGGGCGGGAGCGGGGGCTTTCTCTTCGTGACAACCTCTTCGTGACAACGGCTCGTGGAGCTGGGGGGAATCGAACCCCCGTCCAACGCTGGGTCTCCGCGTTTTCTCCGGGCGCAGTCTGTGCAGACGTTCTGCTCGGCTCCGACCTTTGTCACAGACACCTAAGTCGACAAGCCCAGCCTGGGAAAAGTCCCGCGTGACGTCCAGACGCCGTCACACAGCAAGACCCCTAAATGACGCCAGATTCCGTGGCGGGGTCACACACGGTCTGACGGACTATCGGGCTCGCTTACGCAGCGAGGGCGAAGTCAGTGCGCTTAGCATTGGCACTTATTGTTTTGCAGGGAGCGTTTACGAGATAACCCCACATCCTCGGCCCGCTTCTCGCGGGTTCGCAGGCGCTGTCGAAACCGATCAGCCCCGGGAACTCCGTGATGGAGCGGCCGTTGTCACTCTGTTGAATTGCCACCTCGGGAACCGAAGCACCCGAGCATCACAGTCTATAACGGATCGCGGGCCTGGGCGATTCCCGCTCGACGGGATCCCACCCCCGTCCCGTAGGCTCACCGCATGAGTGAGGTCGTCATCACCGTCCGGGGCGAGAGCAACGCCCGCGTCCGCGCCGAAGAGGCCGCCGTCCGGGTGACCGTCTCGACCGATGGCCCCGCGCGCGGTCCGGTCGTCGAGCGGGCTCAAGAGCGCGCCGCGAGCGTGCAAGACGGGCTGGTCGCCCACCTCCGCTCCGGCGAGGTGTCCGAGTGGTCGAGCGCCCGTGTGTCCGTCTGGTCCGACCGCCCCTGGAACAACGAGGGCGCGCAGCTCCCCCTCGTCCATCACGCCGCGGTGGAGCTGTCCGCCACCTTCACCGACGCGGGAGCCCTGTCGTGGTGGCTGGGCGATGTCGCCGAATCCGACGACGTGCAGGTCACCGCCGTGGAGTGGCGCCTGTCCCCCACCACCCGCGCCCGGGTCGAGCGAGAGGTCGCCGCCGACGCCGTGCACGTCGCCGTGGAGCGCGCGACGGCGTATGCGGACGCTCTCGGGCTGGCATCCGTCTCCGCCGTCGAGATCGCGGATGCCGGCTTGCTCGCCGCCCACCCCGAGACTCCGGCTCCGATGGGTGCGCGCCTGATGGCCGCGTCCGCCACCGGACCGTCGTTCAGCCTGCAGCCGCCCGAGATCGTCGTCACCTCGGTGGTCGAAGGGCGCTTCCGCGCAGAGTGACGCGCCCCGCAGGCGAAGAGTTCAGTCGCCCAGGCGGTTCTTCGTGCGCATCGCGCGCTCGGCCTCGCGCTTGTCCTCGCGCTCGCGGATCGTCTGACGCTTCTCGAACTCGCGCTTGCCCTTGGCGACCGCGATCTCGACTTTCGCGCGCCCGTCGAGGAAGTACAGCCGCAGCGGAACGAGCGTGTATCCGCCCGCCGACACCGCGTGCGAGAGCTTGATGATCTCTTCCTTGTGCAGCAGCAGCTTGCGCGTGCGCTTGGCCGAGTGGTTCGTCCAGTGCCCCTGCGAGTACTCGGGGATGTGGACGGCATCGAGGAAGGCCTGGCCGCCGTCGATGTAGGCATAGCCGTCGGTGAGGTTCGCGCGTCCTTGCCGCAGCGACTTCACCTCGGTGCCCGTGAGCACCAATCCGGCTTCGTACGTCTTCTCGATGGCGTAGTCGTGACGCGCCTTCTTGTTCGACGCGATGAGCTTCTCACCCTGCTCACGAGGCATGGTGCCACCTCCTCATGATCGTGGGCACACAGAGCCTTACAGTTTACCCACACCGGATGCCGGCCGAGCGCGATACCGCGAGCTGCTAGGCGCGCAGCCAGCGGCGGATGGCGAAGCTGGCACTCAGTGCCGCGAGCACGATGCCGATCACGACCAGAAGCGGGATCACGATCGCCACGTCGCCGAAGTCCACCCACGAGGTGATGAAGCCGATCCGGTCTCTGAGGTACTGATTCACCCCGACGCCGACGATCGCCCACACCGCCACACTCGCGAGCGCCGAACCGATGAGCGCGGCCAGCACGCCCTCGACGATGAACGGCGTCTGGATGAAACGGTTGGACGCGCCCACCAGACGCATGATCCCGAGCTCCTTGCGTCTCGCGAACGCCGAGAGCCGGATGGTCGTGGCGATCAGCAATACGGCCGCGATGAGCATGAGCCCGGCGATCCCCACCGCGACGTAGGTCGCGACGGTGAGGGCTTGGAAAAGGGGTTCGAGGTACTGCAGCTGGTCGGTGACCGCTTCGACACCGTTCTGCCCGCTGAAAGCCTCGGCGATGACGTCGGACTGGCTCTGGTCGACCAGGTTGATGCTGAAGGTCGCGTTGAACTGATCCGCCGTCACGACGCCGGCGATGTCTTCGGGCAACTGCTGCTTCGCGTTCTCGAAGACCTGGTCGCTGGTCTGGAACGTGTAGTCGCGGATCAGCGGTGCGAGCGCCTGACCGTCGAGCGTCGCCTTGACGGCGTCGATCTGGTCCTGGGTCGCCGGCTCACCGGCCACGCAGGTCGGAGCGTTCGATGAAGCCGCGCACATGAACACCGCCACCTGGGCGCGGTCGGCCCAGTACGACTGCATCTTGCCGATCTGCATCTGCATGAGCATCGCGGCCCCGACGAAGGTCAGCGACACGAAGGTGACGAGGATGACCGAGATCACCATCGACGCGTTGCGACGAAGACCGGTGAAGGCCTCCGAGAGGATGAGCCCGAACCTCATGACGTGGGTCCCACTTCGTCGTTGCGGTCTTTCTTCTCGCCCAGTCCGAGCCGGTCGGCAAGACCGAGAGCGTCGACGTCGGG
>JAKOMY010000153.1 GCA_022702225.1 Microbacteriaceae bacterium
GCCGACGGCAGCTACGTGCAGTCGTCGACGACGGCGAACAACACGCTCGTCGCCGGTCCCGCGATGGACGCCACCGACTACGACGTGTCGCTCAAGGCCACCAAGCTCGCCGGCGCCGAGGGCTTCCTCGTCGGGTTCGGGGTGAAGGGGTCGGCCGACTACCTGTGGTGGAACCTCGGCGGATGGGGGAACACCCGCAGCGTCGTGGAGAAGGCCGTGGACGGTGCGAAATCGATCGTCGCCGACACGGGTACCCCCCGCGTCGAGACCGGTCGGACCTATGACCTGCGCGTCCAGGTGCGCGGCGCCCAGGTGACGCTCTTCGCCGACGGCGTGCAGCAGGGGCAGTTCTCCAACACGGCGGTCGAGCCTTTCGCCCAGGTCATGACGAAGGACGAGTCAACGGGAGACGTGATCCTGAAGGTCGTCAACGCCCAGGCCAAGGCGGCGGTGACGAAGGTCGATCTCGGAGGGCTCACGGTGCTCCCGACCGCGGACGTGACGACCCTGCAGGCGGCTCCGACGGCGCTGAACACGGCGGCGTCGACGCCCGTGGCTCCGAAGACCTCGCGGATGCCGGTCTCGAACTCCTTCACGCACTCGTTCGAGCCGTACTCGGTCACGTTCGTGCGGATGCACACGCGTCCGGCCGACAAGACGGCGCCCACGGTGGCCGTGACGGCCGATCCGATCTCGCCCGATGGAGCCGACGGGTGGTACGTGTCGCAGCCGACGGTCACGGCTTCGGCGACCGACGACCTCGACCCGGCGCCGCGCCTCGAGTTCAGCGCCGACGGGGGGACGACCTGGGCGACGTACACCGGCGCGGTGACCCCGGCGGAGGGGACGTGGAACCTCGCGTTCCGCGCGACGGACGCCGCGGGCAACGTCTCGGAGTCGGTGACGGCGGCGGTGAGGATCGATCGCACCGCCCCGGCGACGACGGCGACGGTGGATGCCGCGGCCCGCACGGTGACACTCCTCGCGAGCGACAGCGGGTCGGGAGTCGCGCGCCTGGAGTACCGCGTCGGCGACGCGGCGGCCTGGACGACCGCGTCCGGGGAGCGGGCGGTCGCGAGCGTCGGTGCGGGCGTGACCACCGTGTCGTACCGGGCGGTGGACGTGGCCGGCAACGTCAGCGGGATCGGATCGACCTCTGTCGGCGCGAACGCGGGAGACCCGACTCTGTCGGTCTCGGGCGACCTCACCGCCGGCGGGGTCATCACCGTGTCGGGCACGGGCTGGCCGGCGAACGCCGACGGTGAGCTCGAACTGCGCTCCACTCCGGTGCAGCTGGGCACGGTCCGCACCGACGCCGCCGGGGCGTTCCTCGTGAACGTCACGCTCCCCTCGGACAGCCCCGCGGGCGTCCACCGGGTGATCGCGCGCATCGGCGGCGTCGAGGCCGCGGTGGGTATCGAGGTCACGGCTGCCGCCACGGGCACCACCCCCGTCGTTCCCCCGGCTCGGGACGACGCTGCAGATTCGAGCACGGCACCGCTTGCGGTGACCGGTGGTGCGGTCTCGGGCGCGGCCCTCGCCCTGGGACTGCTCGCGGTCCTGGTCGGGGCGGCCCTGAAGCGCCGCCGCCGGGCGATCAGCTGACGACGGAGTCGAACGGTGCCCCGGCCGTCGCAAGGCGACCGCGGCATCCGGAACAGGGGACTGGCAAAGACGATGCCCCGGCCGCGGTGAGGTGACCGCGGCATCCCGGACAGGAGACGGGAAAAACGGTGCCCCGGCCGCCGTAAGGTGACCGCGGCATCCCGGACAGGAGGCTCGAAAAAACGGTGCCCCGGCCGCCGTGAGGCGACCGGGGCACCGGGGTACCGGGAGGGGATCAGCTGGTGAGCAGGCGCAGGCCGTAGGTCTGCAGGATCTCGTTCACGGGCTGGAAGTACGTCGTTCCGCCGCTCGAGCAGTTGCCCGAGCCGCCCGAGGTGACGCCCTGGGCCTGGTTGCCGGCGAGCAGCGAGCCGCCGGAGTCACCGGGCTCGGCGCAGACGTTCGTGCGGATGAGGCCCGAGACCGATCCCTCGGCGTAGCGCACCGTGGAGTTGTAGGCCTGGATCTGGCCGCAGTGCCAGCCGGTGGTCGAGCCCGAGCGGCACACGGTCGCGCCGACGGCGGCGGCGGTCGAGCCCTTCACGGCGACGGAGCCGCCGGAGTAGTTCGACACCGAGCCGACGGGGGTGTGGTTGGGCGTGCTGACCCAGGCGTAGTCGTTGCCGGGGAACGAGGATCCCTGGAACGTGCCGTAGGTGGTGCTGTCGCCCGCGTCGCCGCAGTGGCCGGCGGTGACGAAACCGCCCTGCACCGCGAAGCCCACCGAGCAGCGGCTCTGGTTGTTGATGTTGTAGGCGATGCCGCCCTGGATCGTCGCGAAGGTCTCCGGGGCCTCGGCTCCGGTCTCGAGGCGCACGGCGCCCGCGGGGGCGTCGAGCGTCGCGACGAAGTCGGCCGCGGCCTGGTCGCCGCCGGCCACTACGTCGACGACGAGGTCGTTCTGCTCGACGTCGATCCACCACGAGGGGATCGCGTCGGGAACGGGGCTCGCCGCAAGCTTCGCGGCGAGCGCCTCGAGGTCGTCGAGGGAGTGCTCCGCGGCGACGGGGACGGCGCCCGCCTCGGCGGCCGCTTCGCGAGCGGCATCCGTGGTCGCCGCGGCGTACACGGTGCGCGTCGACTCGTCGAGCCAGGTGCCGGCGAAGGCGTCGCCCGAGACGGCGGCGACCTCGTCGGCGGTCCCGGCCGCGTCGGCCTGGAAACGCAGGACGTCCTGCGCTCCGGCCACGTCGGTGCCGAGGTCGGCCGCCATCGCTTCGAGCAGCTGGGCGTCGACTCCGTCGACGGCCGCGCCGGGCGATGACGTGGGGGTCTGCGCCAGCGCGGGAGCGGTGGCGGCGGTGGTCAGGAACAGGCCGAGAGCGGTGGCGCCCACGACGGTCTTCGATATGCGGTTCACGTGGAGTGACCTTCCATCCAGGGGGATAAATGGCGGGGTACCCACCGCCATGAAAACACGACCCGGACGAAAAGCGAAGGAATTCCTGTGAATTTCTGATCAGAGTGCAAATATGTCGCCCATTCGGGGGACACGCGATTCGGCCCCCGTGAGCTGCGACCCGGCCGCCGATCCGCGGGTTGCGCGGCGGGCCGCCGAGGTGCCGCGCACGCGCTAATTAGGCTGACGGGCATGAGCACGAACGACCCCGGCGCCCCCGTTCCCGCGCTCTCTCCGGGCCTTCCGGCCCGCGCCGCTCGCGTCGCCGCGACGTTCTCTCGACGAACGGCCCCCGCCTCCGCGCCGCGTCGTGGCGAACTGCCCGCCGACCCCGCCGCCGCGGCGTTCCTGGCCGCAGCCGTCGACGGCGTCTCCCGACCGGAGTCGCTGACCTCGGCCGCCTCCGCGCTGCACCGGCTCGCCGGCGACCTCCCCGCGTCCCTCCCGTGGTTCGTCCGCGGTGCCCTGCAGCTCGGCGGAGCCGTCGCGCCCGTCCTGCCGAGTCCCGCCGTACCGCTCGCTCGCCGCGCGCTGCGCGATCTCCTCGCCGCCCTCGTGCTCGACGCGCGCCCCGAGCGGCTCAGCCCCGCGCTCGATGCGCTCGGCTCACCGGTCGAGGTGCGCCTCGTCGGTCCCGCCGTCGTGGGCGACGCGGGTGCGCGACGCCGGGTCGACGGCATCCGTTCTCTTCTCTCCCGCGAGGACGTCCCGCGGGTCTGTCTCGCGATCTCCGATGTCGTGGTCAAGCCATCGCCGTGGGCCTTCGACGCCGAGGTCGAGCACGCCGCCGAGCGGCTGCTGCCGGTCTTCCTCGATGCGCTCGCCGCGCGCACCCACGTCACCCTCGTCGCCGAAGGACGCGACGACCTCGATCTCACCGTCGCGGTGCTCACCCGCGTGCTCGAGGAGCCGCGCCTCACCTCGCTCCGGGCCGGTGTCCAGCTGCCCGCGGCGGTCGCCGAGGTCCCCGAGGCCGTCCGGGAGCTGTCGGCGTGGGCGCGCGTGCGCACCTCCGCGGGCGGCGCCCGCCTGACGCTGCGCCTGAGCGATGCCCCCATCGAGACCCCGGATGCCGTGTCGGCGGCGCGCCACGGGTGGCTCGCCCCGGCGGTCACGGCTCGAGACGACGTGGATGCCGCCCTCGTGCGCGGCCTGCACGAGGCCCTGAGCCCGAGGGGGATCGAGGGCTTCGCCCTGGAGCTTGCGACCGCCGACCCCGAACGTGCCGCCCTCGCCCTGTCCCTCGCGACGGAGGCCGGGGCCGAGCTCGCGCTCGCCGTGCCGCACACCGCGCCGTGGACACCGGGGGAGGGGCACCTGTGGACGGCGCCGACCGCGTACCCCGACGACGTCGATGCCGTCGTCGCGCGCCTCGCCGCCCGCTACGCGATCGCGGTGGCCGGTGCCCCCGACCTGCCGCTGGCGGTGCCCGCGTCGGAGGATGAGCCCGACGAGAGCACGCCCGAGGACGCCCCCGAGACCGCATCCATCGCGGCCCGCGCTCGACGCGCCCTGGCCGCAGCCGACCTTCCCTCGCCCGCCGTGCGCGCTCCGCAGCGCGACACCGAGGCCGATCCGGCGATCCTGCGCGAGCGCGCGGCCGACGACGCCGCCGAGCCCGGACTCACGCAGGCGGTGCTGGGCATCGCGCGCGAGGCCGCGGCATCCGCCGACACCTCCGCTCTGGGCCCCGACGTGCAGCAGATGCTGTTCGGCGGACAGGCCTTCGTCGACACCGCCGTGTTCTCGGCTCGCGAGAGCGCGGAACTCGCGGGCGGCGCACCCGGGTTCCGCAACGTGCCCGACACCGACCCGACTCTGGCCGCCGACCGCGCCTGGTCGATGGCCGCCCTCGGCCGGGTCGCCGGTTCGACCGCCGGAGACGCCACGGCCGCCGCGGGACGCATCGACGACGAAGCGGGGCTCGACGCGGTGATCGACCGCGTGCGCACCGCCGCAGAGCCCTGGGGTGCGCTCGCCGCCGCCGACCGGGCCGCTGTGCTGCAGTCGGTCGCACGCAGCCTCGAGCAGCGCCGGGGCGAGCTGATCGAGGTTCTCGCCTCCGAGGGCGGGGCTCTGCTCGCCGAGGCCGACGCCGAGGTGAGCCAGGCCGTCGACGCCGCCGCGTACTACGCCGCCACCGCGAAGGAGCTCGATCGCGTGCCCGGGGCCGTGTTCGTACCCGATCGGCTGAGCGTCGTCGCCCCGCGTTGGAACGCCCCGGTCGGGCTCTGCGCCGCCGAGGCCGTCGCCGCGCTGGCCGCCGGATCCGGGGTGCTGCTCACGCCCTCGCCGCGCGCACGGCGCTGCGGAGCCGTCGTGGCCGAGGCTCTCTGGGCCGCGGGGGTGCCGCGCGACCTGCTCGCCTATGTCGACCTCAACGAGGACGCCTCGGGCCGCGCGCTCATCGCCCACCCCGGCGTCGACCGCGTGCTGCTGGCGGGAGCCCGGACGACGGCCGAGCGCTTCGCCGCCTGGCGACCGGCCCTGCCCGTGCAGGCGCTGACCGCCGGGCGCAACGTCGCGATCGTCGCCCCCTCCGCCGACGTGGACGCCGCCGTCGCCGACATCGTCGCCGGGGCTTTCGCCCGAGCGGGCCAGGCCGCCACGGCCGTGTCGCTCGTCATCCTCGTCGGGGCGGTCGGTCGCTCGCCGTGGTTCACCGAGCAGCTCAAGGACGCGGTCTCGTCGTTGCGCGTGGGTCCCGCCGACGACCCGCTCTCCGACATCGGTCCGCTCGTCGAAGAACCCGCGGGCGAGGTGCGACGCGCCCTGACCGTCCTCGGCGACGGCGAACGCTGGCTCGTGGAACCGCGGGAGCTCGACCTCGGACCTGACACGGCCGGCCGCTTCTGGTCACCGGGCGTGCGTACGGGCGTCACCGCAGGGTCTCACCTCACCCGGGCCGCGGTCGCGGCGCCGGTGCTCGGCATCCTGCACGCTCCCACCGTGACACGCGCGATCGAGCTGCAGAACGCGATCGGCTCGGGCTTCGTCGCCGGTCTCCACACCCGCGACGAGGCCGATCTCGAGCTCTGGCTCGACACCGTCGAGGCCGCCGTGCTGCGGGTCAACCGTCCCTCGACGGGGGCCGTCATCCAGCGCGAGCCGCTCGGCGGGTGGGGCGAGGCGTCCGTGGGCGACGGGGCGATGTCGGGAGGACCGAACCGTCTCGTCACCCTCGGATCGTGGCGGCCGTCGTCGGGAGGGGCGTCGTCGTCGACCCTGCACCTGCGCGGACTCGACTCGCGCATCACGGCCCTGATCGAAGCGGCCCAACCGACCCTGTCGTACGAGGCGTTCGACTGGCTCCGTCGGGGCGCCCTCGCCGACGCCGTCGCGTGGGATCGCGAGTTCGGCCGCGTCCGCGACGTGTCGCGCCTGGTCGTCGAACGCAACCTCCGGCGTTACCGTCCGGTCGATGTCGCCGTGCGCGCCACCGCCGACGCCGCGTGGGAGGCGGTGCTGCGCGTTCTGGTGGCCGCGGTGCGCTCGGGCTCGGCCTTCAGCCTCAGTACCCCGGTGGGTCTTCCCGCCGCCGTCCGACACCTGCTGGGCGACAGCGGGGTCGCGGTCTCGGTCGAGAGCGACGCCGAGTGGTTGCAGCGTCTGGCGGGTGGCATCCCGGATGCCGCCGACGGCGATGCCGAAACCCTCGTCGTCGCCCCGCGCCCCGGGCGCCTGCGCCTCGTGGGCCCCGCCGAGACGGTGGCGACGCTGCGCGCGGCCGTTGCCGAGACGGTCGCGGGCGACGTCTCGCTCACCGTGTACGCGGACGAGGTCACGACGGCCGGCCGCCTCGAGCTGCTGCCGTTCCTGCGCGAGCAGGCGGTGTCGATCGGCGCGTTCCGCTTCGGCGCCGTCGACGCCTGGAGCGCGTCGGTCATCTGACCGGCCCCGCGCCCCGTCCCGCGCTCGCCCCGCACCGAGACCGCGTTCGTTCGCCGATGCCGCACGCGTTCGGCCCCCACCCGGTGCGGTCTCGCCCAACGAGGGCGTCCTCGGCGACCCGTCTCCGCCGGCGCCGCACACTCGACTCCCCGAGATGACCCCGTCTGCGCGGGAGGACCCGCGTTCCGCCGCGAACGTCGGTGATCTCGTGATTGGCCGGGGATCTCGGCGGTTCGGTACCGGGTTTCGAAAACGTTTAGCGCGCGGCCCGCGCCGGGGTACCGTCGTCGAAACCGCGAGGAGCACCGATGACCGCTGCCCGACTGACCGTCGACCCCCGTTTCGCGATCGGCCCCGTGCGCCGGCGCCTGTTCGGGGGGTTCGTCGAGCACCTCGGCCGCCACGTCTACGACGGCCTCTACGAGCCCGACCACCCCGAGGCCGACGAGCGCGGGTTCCGCCGCGACGTGATCGCGCTCGTCCGCGAACTCGGGGTCTCGACGATCCGCTACCCCGGTGGCAACTTCGTCTCGGGCTTCCGGTGGGAGGACAGCGTCGGGCCCCGCGCCGAGCGGCCTCGTCGCCTCGACCTCGCGTGGCACTCGACCGAGACGAACGAGGTCGGCCTGCACGAGTTCTCGGACTGGCTCGAGGCCGTCGGCAGCGACCTCATGCTCGCGGTCAATCTCGGCACGCGCGGCACGCTCGAGGCGATCGACCTGCTCGAGTACGCCAACGTCCCGGGTGGTTCGGCGCTGTCGCAGCAGCGCATCGACAACGGCCGCGCCGCACCGTTCGACGTGCGCGTATGGTGCCTCGGCAACGAGATGGACGGCCCGTGGCAGCTCGGCCACCGCTCCGCCGACGACTACGGAAAGCTCGCCTCCCGCACGGCGAAGGGCATGCGCCAGCTCGACCCCTCGATCGAGCTCGTCGTGTGCGGCTCGTCGGGTGCGCAGATGCCCACCTTCGGCGAGTGGGAGCGGGTGGTGCTCGAGCACACCTACGACGACGTCGACATGATCTCGTGCCACGCCTACTACCAGGAGCACGACGGCGACGCGGCATCCTTCCTCGCCTCCGCCGTCGACATGGATCGCTTCATCGAGGCGGTCGTCGCCACCGCCGACCACGTCGGCGCGGCGCGCGGCAGCACGAAGCGCATCGGCATCTCGTTCGACGAGTGGAACGTCTGGTACATCGACCGCGTGGATGCCGTGAAACCCACCGCCATCGACGACTGGCCGATCGCCCCGCGCCTGCTCGAAGACGTGTACTCCGTCCTGGATGCCGTGGTCTTCGGCAGTCTGCTCATCTCGCTTCTCAAGCATGCCGACAGGGTGGCGTCGGCGTCTCTCGCCCAACTCGTGAACGTCATCGCACCGATCATGACCGAGCCCGGCGGCCCCGCCTGGCGCCAGACGACCTTCTTCCCCTTCGCGATCTGCTCGCGCCTGGCTCGAGGGCGAGCGGTGCGACTACCCCTCGAGGCCCCGACGCTCGACACCGCCCGCTACGGGACGGTTCCCGCGGTGGATGCCGTGGCCACCGTCGACGACGAGGCCGGAACCGCCGCGGTCTTCGTCGTCCACAGGGGGCTCGAACACCCCGTCGCCGTCGACATCGACGTCAGCGCCCTCGGCGAGGTGGAGGTCGTCGAGACCCACCTCCTCCACGACGACGACCCCGGTGCCGCGAACACCCTCGACGAGCCCGAGCGGGTGCGGCCGCGGGCGGTCGAGACGCGCCTGGTGAACGGCATCCTGTCGGTGTCCCTCCCGCCCGTCGCGTGGATCGCGCTGTCGCTGCGGCGCACGGGCTGAGGGACGCGGGTCTCGCGGGACGACCCTCTTCGCGTGCGCAAGGCGCGACGCCCGGGCTTTCTCGTGGGACCACCGGCGGCAGGGCGGACCGCCGCGCCGCGCCGCTCGCCTCCCCGCGCACACGCGTGCGAGAATGACACCGGCGTGCTCGGACCGACCTTTCCCCGCACGGCGCCACATGCAGCTGATGGGTGCCGCGCGGGTTCGAAGGGCCACCGAGCCCCAGGACAGCGTCCGCCGCACCTTTCCTCCGAGGAGCAGAGATGTCCGCTACCCCCGTCGCCACCCCCGCCGAGGTCACGCCCGCCGAGCGCGTGCAGCAGCACCGTCGGTACCTCATGTGCCGCCCCGAGCACTTCACGGTGAGCTACAGCATCAACCCGTGGATGGAGCCCTCGCGCCCCACCGACACGAACCTCGCCGTGCGCCAGTGGCAGTCGCTCTACGACACCTACACGCAGCTCGGGCACGAGATCGAGCTGATCGACCCGCTCGAGGGACTGCCCGACATGGTCTACACGGCCAACGGCGGCTTCGTGATCGACGGGGTCGCGTACGGTCCCAAGTTCCGCTTCCGTGAGCGCGCGGCCGAGGCCCCCGCGTTCATCGACTGGTTTGCCGCGAACGGCTTCGAGGTCGCCGAGCCGGTCGAGGTCAACGAGGGCGAGGGCGACTTCCTGCTCGTGGGCGACACGATCCTCGCCGGCACGGGGTTCCGTTCCACCGGCGACAGTCACCGCGAGGTGGGCGAGGTCTTCTCGCGCGAGGTCGTGTCGCTGACGCTGACCGACCCGCGGTTCTACCACCTCGACACCGCGATCGCCGTGCTCGATCCCGTGGAGGGCCCCGGCGGCGTCGAGAAGGCGAACATCGCCTACCTCCCCAACGCGTTCGACGATCGGAGCCAGGCGATCCTGCGCGAGCGCTACCCGGATGCCATCCGCGTGTCCGACAGCGACGGTGCGGTGTTCGGGCTGAACTCCGCCAGCGACGGCAAGAACGTCATCATCTCCCCCCGCGCCGTGGGATTCGAGGCGCAGCTGCGCGAGCGCGGATACACCCCCGTGAAGGTCGATCTCTCCGAGCTGCTGCTCGGCGGCGGCGGCATCAAGTGCTGCACGCTGGAGCTGCGCGGCGGTTCGCGATGAGCACCACCGTCGACAACCTCGGCGCCCGCCTGATCGCCGAAGAGGGCGCGCACCTCGCCCACAACTACCACCCGCTGCCCGTCGTGGTCTCGCGCGCCGAGGGCGTCTGGGTCACCGACATCGAGGGCAAGCGGTACCTCGATCTGCTGTCGGCATACTCGGCGCTCAACTTCGGCCACGGACACCCGGCGATCCTCGCCGCCGCCCGAGAGCAGCTCGAGCGCCTGACTCTCACCAGTCGCGCGTACCACAACGACCGCCTCGGTCCCTTCGCCGCCGCGCTCGCGCAGCTCTGCGGCAAAGATCTCGTGCTGCCGATGAACACCGGCGCCGAGGCCGTCGAGACCGGGATCAAGCTCGCGCGCGCCTGGGGCTACCGCACCAAGGGCATCGCTGCAGACGCCGCGACGATCATCGTGGCGAACGGCAACTTCCACGGCCGCACCACCACGATCGTCGGCTTCAGCGACGACCCCACGGCGCACGACGACTTCGGTCCCTATGCGCCGGGCTTCGTGCACGTGCCCTATGGAGACGCGGATGCCATCGCCGCCGCGATCGACGAGAACACCGCGGCCGTGCTGCTCGAGCCCATCCAGGGCGAGGCCGGTGTGGTGCTCCCGCCCGAGGGGTTCCTGCAGCGGGTCCGCGAGATCTGCACCGAGAACAACGTGCTCTTCATCGCCGATGAGATCCAGTCGGGTCTGGGACGAGTGGGCGAGACGTTCGCGTGCGATCGCGAGGGCGTCGTGCCCGACGTCTATCTGCTCGGCAAGGCGCTCGGCGGCGGCATCCTGCCCCTGTCGGCCGTGGTCGCGAACGAGGACGTGCTCGGCGTCATCCGCGCCGGCGAGCACGGCTCGACCTTCGGCGGCAACCCGCTGGCCGCGGCCGTGGGCCTGCGTGTCGTCGAGATGCTGGCATCCGGAGAATTCCAGACCCGCGCGAAGGCGCTGGGGGCGCACCTCGAGGCGTCGCTGCAGTCGCTGGTCGGAAACGGCGTCACGACCGTTCGCATCGCGGGTCTGTGGGCGGGCGTCGACATCGACCCCGCGTACGGCACCGGGCGCGAGGTGGCCGAGAAGCTGCTGACGCGTGGCGTGCTCGTCAAGGACACGCACGGTCAGACCATCCGCATCGCGCCGCCGCTGACCATCCGCGCGACCGAGCTGGACTGGGCCGTCGAGCAGATTCGGCACGTGCTGTCGGCCTGAGCGCCGAACGGCCCCGCGCCCGCGCCCGCGCCGAGGCGTGCGTGTCCCACTTCGTGCGGATCCCGTGCGGATCTTCTGCACGAAGTGGGACACGGGCCGTCGCGCCGCGGACGGGCGTCGTGCCTCCGACCGCGCTCAGGCCACCGAGACCGTGCGTTCGTCCCAGCCGGTCGCGCCGTCGGGGGCGGGGGCGGCCACGTCGCTCGTCTGCGTCTGACCGTCGGCCGAGATCGCCCGGCACCGGATCGTGTGCGATCCGCTCGTGGCGTTCCACGGCAGGCTCCACTGCACCCAGGTGTCGGCCGAGATCGCGGTCGCCAGGGTCGCCGCCTGCCACGGGCCGTCGTCGATCTGCACCTCGACGCCCGAGACGCCCACGTGCGTCTGCCAGGCCACGCCCGCGATGACGGTGTCGCCCGCACCCACTCGAGCGCCCGACCGGGGCACGTCGATGCGCGACTGCAGCTTGACGGGTCCGCGTTCCGACCAGCCGCGCGAGGTCCAGTACCCCTCGGCCCGGTCGTAGCGGGTGACCTCGAGCTCGCTCACCCACTTCGTCGCCGAAACGTACCCGTACAGGCCCGGCACGACCATCCGCACGGGGAAGCCGTGCTCGATCGGCAGGGGTTCGCCGTTCATGCCGATGGCCAGCAGGGCGTCTCGGCCGTCGGTGAGGGCTTCGAGCGGAGTGGATGCCGTGAACCCGTCGACCGAGTGCGAGAGCACCATGTCGGCCTCGGCCGTCGGCTTCGCCCGCTCGAGGATGTCGCGAAGGGGGACGCCGAGCCAGCGGGCGTTGCCGATGAGAGACCCGCCCACCTCGTTCGACACGCACGCGAGGGTCGCGACGGTCTCTTTCTGGGGGAGGGCGACGAGGTCGTCCCACCGCAGCACGACCTCTTGCTCGACCATGCCGTGCACGCGCAGGGTCCAGGTCGCGGGGTCCACCTGCGGAACGACGAGGGCGGTGTCGATGCGGTAGAAGTCCGACGAGGCGGTGATGATCGGCCCGAGCCCGTCGATGCCGAGGTCGGCTCCGGCCGGGACGGGCGTGGTCGTCGCGGGCGAGGGCAGGCGCAGAGCGGAGCGCACCGCGCTGACGGCGCGCGCGCCCCCGCTCACCGCGACGGATCCGACGGCGGCGAGGGCGCCGGCCATGACGGCCACCCCCGACAGCGCGAGGACGCTGCGCCGCGAGACGCCGTCGTCGGTCGGGGCCTTCGTCGACCGTCGCCGGAGCCGGGCGACCAGCAGCCCGGCCACCAGAGCGGCGGCGGCTCCTGCGACCAGCGACGGGAGGGGTGACAGTGTCCCGGCATCCGCCCGCGTCATCGAGACGACCGCGCCGATCACGCCGAGCGCCACGAGGACGACCCGCCCCCACGGGGCCTTGCGCCGTTCGAGAACTCCGGCGA
>JAKOMY010000164.1 GCA_022702225.1 Microbacteriaceae bacterium
GCCTCGAAGAACATCGACAGGGGGAACTCGTCGTCGAGCACCGCATCGGTGTAGCCCTTGGGCAATCCCGCGAGCACCTCATCGGGCAGGCCTCGTGCCCACACCGAAGCGGGGTGGGGTGTGACGACCGAGCGCACGAGGTCGTAGGCGGCGAGCCAGTGGGCGACCTTGGGGCGGTCGATCGAGCGCCAGTACAGTTCGTCGATCGCATCCGCGAGGGCGATGACCGCGGCGGGTACCTCGTCCCAGTCGAAGGCGAGCGAGGTGTCGGTCCAGTGCAGCACGCGTCGCTGATGCAGCCAGGCGAACAGCAGCTGCCCGCCGAGACCGTCATAGTTGCGCACGCGAGAGCCGGTGATGGCGAAGCGGAAGATGCGGTCGAAGATCACGGCGTACTGCACGAGCTCGGCGTGCTCGAGCATCGCTGCCTCGGCGTCGTCGAGGTCGTCGCGGGCGACCAGGCGCGCCTGCAGCGACACGCACTCGCGAAACGCGGTGAGGTCGCAGCGCAGTTCTTCGAGCGAGTAGAGGAAGAACGGCATCCGCTGCTTGATCATGAAGGGGTCGAACGGCAGGTCGCCGCGCATGTGCGTGCGGTCATGGATGAGATCCCACATCACGAACGTCCGCTCGGCGAGGTCCTGATCGTCGAGCAGGCGTGCGGCGGCGTCGGGGAGTCGGAGTTTCGTGATGTCCGCGGCGGCGCGGGTCACGCGACGGTAGCGTGCGGCCTCGCGGTCCTGGAAGATCGCGCCCCACGTGAACGCGGGAACCTCGCGCATCGCGACGGTCTCGGGAAAGAGCACGGCCGAGTTGGTGTCGTAGCCCGAGGTGAAGTCGACCAGCCGCAACGAGACGAAGAGTCGGTTGGTGTACTCGGTCTCGAGCCGCGCGATGAACTCCGGCCAGATCGCCTCGACGATCACCGCCTCGACGTGCCGTTCACTCGAGCCGTTCTGCGTGTACATCGGGAAGACCACGAGGTGACGGATGCCGTCGACGCGGTGCTCCTGCGGGTGGAAGGCGACCAGGGAGTCGAGGAAGTCGGGAACCCCGAGCCCCTCGTCTCGCCAGCGGCGGAAGTCCGTGACGGATGCCGCGAGGTAGGCCGCGTCGTGCGGGAAGAGGGGCGCGAGCGCCTCGATCGCCGCGGTCAGGTCGTCGAGCAGGGGGCGCGCCGCGACGATGTCCTCGATGGAGCCGTCCTTGGCCTGCAGCGCCTGCAGTGCGGTGGCGGCGCCCTTGAGCTTCGCCCAGGCGGGGGTCTGCTCGACCGTATCGACGCCGTGTCCGGCGATCAGATCGTCGGCGGCACGGGTAGGCGCGGCGGTGGTCATGGCATCCTCCATTCGATGCTGTAAATATTCCTGCTGAATGTGGATGCTAACGGAAAACTTACGGATCCCGCCAGAGGGGGACTCGCCGCCGCTGATACTGTCGACCGCATGACCGAGGCCTCCTCCCGCGCTCCTCGCCTCGAGGACTCCGTCGACGCAGCGATCGTCCGCGAGATCTCACTCGACGCGCGCGCCACGCTGTCGCACCTGTCGGAGCGCGTCGGCCTCTCGGTCTCGGCCGTCCAGTCGCGGCTGCGCCGGCTCGAAGCTCGAGGGATCGTGAAGGGCTACCGCCCGATCCTCGATGCCGAGGCGCTGGGGCGGCCGCTCGCGGCCTTCGTCGAGATCACGCCGCTCGACCCCGCGCAGCCCGACAACGCTCCCGAGCTGCTCGCCCACCTGACGCCGATCGAGGCCTGCCACTCCATCGCGGGCGAGGCGGCGTACATGCTCTTCGTCCGCGTGCCGACGCCGCGCGACCTCGAGGCGCTCATCCGCGACATCCGCGCCGCGGCCCAGGTGAACACCCGCACGACCGTCGTGCTGCAGACCTTCTTCGAGGCGCGTCCGATCGAGCCGGCCGACTTTCCGGCCTGATCCGCCCTCGCTTCAAGGCTCCTCCCGACGGCCGACACGGATACACCCCGGGACGGATGCCGTGACCACGGCCTCCCGCGTAGCGTGGCGGTGATGTTCGCTCTCCGCCCGCTCACCCGCTACCAGTTGGTCACCGACCTCGGCATCGCCGTGATCTTCTTCCTGGTGGCGATCGCCATCGAGCTCGTCGCGAGTGCCACCCCGGTCGACAGCGTCGCCGCGTTCTTCGTTGCACTCGCCTTCGCGAGCTCGGTGGGCCTGCGGCGCCTGCACCCGGGACTCGCCCTGTGCGTCGCGTGGGCAGCCGCCCTCGTGCAGATGGGCTTCGGCCGGCAGCCGTCCCCGTCAGACCTCGCGATCTTCGCCGTGCTGTACACGACGGGCGCGTACGGGACGCGGCGCGTGTTCTGGTTCGGGCTCGGTTCGGCGATCGTCGGCGCGGCCGTGGTGCCGATCTACCTCGTGGGTCGCGGGCTGCAGGCTCCGCCCAACGGCAACGACTGGTTCGCGGTCATCGCCCTCTTCCTCGCCGCGGGCTTCGCCCTCATGCTGGCCTGGGTCTCGGGCGCGCTCGTGCGTACGGCGATGCGGGCCGCGGCGAACAGTCGCGCCCAGCGCGCGGCCGAGGCCGAGACGATCGCGGAGCAGGAGCGCGTCCGCATCGCCCGCGACATGCACGACGTCGTCGCCCACTCCCTGGCAGTGGTCATCGCCCAAGCCGACGGGGCCCGCTACGCCGCGGCCTCGGATCCCCGGGCCACCTCCGAGGCGCTCACGACGATCTCGTCGACCGCGCGCGCGGCGCTCGCCGACGTTCGGCTCCTTCTCACCCAGCTCCGGCACTCTCAGGCCGAGGGGCCGCAGCCCACCCTCGCCGATCTGGAAGTCCTCTTCCAGCGGATGCGTGCCGCGGGCGTCGACGTCCAGGTCGGGGTCGATCCGCTCCCTCCCGGCGAGCCCCCCGCGGCCATCCAGCTCGCGGTGTACCGCATCATGCAGGAGGCGCTCACGAACGCCCTGCGCCACGGTGTCGACCCGCGCGTGCGCGTCCACCTGGCGTGGTGGCCCGACCGCGTCGTGGTCTCGGTGCGCAACGCCCGGGCCACGGCATCCGTCCCCGTCCTTTCCAGCTCCGCGCCCGGCGGTCACGGTCTCATCGGCATGCGCGAGCGCGCGCAGCTCGTCGGCGGTCACCTGACGGCCGGACCGGAGTATGGCGAGTTCGTCGTCCGAGCCACCCTGCCGATCGGTGCTGCGCTGTGAGCGGCCGTTCGCCGCGGCAGAGCGGATGCCGAGCCACCCCCGAACCGCGAGAGGAGCCGTCATCGTGACCGCCCCCGTCCGCATCGTCCTCGTCGACGATCAAGCCCTGTTCCGTGCCGGTATCCGCATGGTGATCGACTCCCAGCCCGACCTCGAGGTGGTGGGGGAGGCCTCCGACGGACGCGAGGGCATCGAGGTCGTGCGAGCGACGCGCCCCGACCTGGTGCTCATGGACGTGCGGATGCCGGTCCTGGACGGGCTCGCGGCCACCGCCGAGATCCTGCGCGAGCCCGACGCTCCGCGCGTGGTGGTGCTGACGACCTTCGACCTCGACGAGGCCGCGGCTCGGGCCATCCAGGGCGGGGCGAGCGGGTTCCTGCTCAAGGACTCCGAGCCGGAGTTCTTGTTGTCCGCGGTGCGGACGGTCCACGCGGGTTCCGCCGTCATCGCCGCCGAGGCCACGAGAGAGCTCTTCGCCCACATCGCCGACGGCGGAGGCGGGGAGCCGGTGCCGGCCGCCTACGGGGCGCTCACCGATCGCGAACGCGAGATCTTCGCGCTCGCGGCGGCGGGACTCAGCAACGCCGAGATCGCCGAACGCGAGTTCCTGTCCGAGGCCACGGTCAAGACGCACATCAGCCGCATCCTCACCAAGCTCGCCCTGCGCGATCGCGTGCAGCTGGTCGTCTTCGCCTATCGCCACGGCCTCGCCTGAGGCGCTGCCGGGTCAGTCGGCGTCGTTCTCGGGGTCGTGCGCCCAGGTGGGGGCGAGTGACTTGATGCGCGCCGCCCGCCACTGCCACGTCGCCCACAGCGCCGGCCACAGCGCGGGAGCCGCGGCCCCGCCGATCGTGAGACGCTCTCGCCAGAGCGTGCGGCCGGGCTCTCCCGGAGCCTCCGACACCGCCATCTGGTGGTCCCAGACGTCGAGCACCGAGAGCGGCCCGGTCAGCGGAACACCCCAATCGCGGAACACGCGCACGCGCCCGTGCGCATCGCTGGTCTCACGGTCGGCGACCGAGATGAGCTGACGCCCGACCGGCAGCAGGCCCGCGACGCTCATCTGCACGGGCACGTCGTCGCCGGACTCGAACGAGGTCGGCATCTCGCCGAGGGCCTCGACGTCGAGGAGGGGGCCGTACAACTCCGCCACCGCGCGCGGGGAGTGCAGGGCGCGCCAGGCGGCATCCGGGTCGCAGTCGATGACGAACTTCAGCAGGATGCGCATGAGTCGATCGTGCCCGATCCCGGTGATCGGCGGGCACGGCTTGACGCAGGGAGTCCGTTCCGGGCGTTTTACGATCGAGGGATGCCGTCTTCTCCCGCCCTCGCGCAGTCCGACTACCAGGTGCGTCTGGATTGGGGACGCGCGGGGCTGGATCGCCTCGCCCCGTCCCACGTCGTGATCGTCGTGCAGACGCTGGGACTGTCGATGCGCGCACTGGCCGCGACCGAGAACGGCGGGTCCCATCTCCTCGAGGGCGATCCGGCCGCGCAGCTCGCGCTCGCCGCCGCGAACGAGGGCGCCCACGTCGTCATCGGCGGACTGCGCAACGCGGCCGCCGTCGCGGCCCACGTGCTCGAGGTGCAGCGCACCCGCGGGGAGCGCACCAGCATCTCGGTCATCGCCGCCGGCGC
This sequence comes from Microbacteriaceae bacterium, assembly GCA_022702225.1. GTDB lineage: Bacteria > Actinomycetota > Actinomycetes > Actinomycetales > Microbacteriaceae > Microbacterium. The sequence continues at coordinate 4,836 of JAKOMY010000164.1, forward strand.
CCCGGACGCCGACAGCCTCCGCTTCGCGGTCGAGGACCTCCTGGGGGCGGGTGCCGTCGTCGCCGCGCTCGGCGACCTAGGCATCGACCACGGCTCTCCCGACGCCGCGGTGGCCGGAGAGGGGTTCCGCGCCCTCGGGGGCGCCGTACGGCACCTGCTGACGGCCAGTGGGACAGGCCGCGTCCTCGCGGCCGAAGGGGCGCGAGAGGCGGTGCTGGCCGCGGCCGCACGCGATGCGGCATCCGTCGTCCCCGTCCTCCGAGACGGGATCATCGTCGCCGCCTGAGCCCCTCTAGCGGGGCAGCGACGCCGCCAACCGCGTCGCGCGGCTGATGTCGCGATGCACCCACGACAGCGCGAATCGCGGATCGAACGACGGAGCGCACTTCGCGCACGAGGTGGGGCGGGTCGCGCGGCGATGGCGGTAGGCGACGTGCCCCGCCGGGCACGTGCCCACCCAGGGCGCGAGTTCGTTCGCGGTCTCGCCGGCGTGCGTCGTGCCGCCGACGTAGCCGAGCCCGCGCGCGGTGCGCTTCCACACCGGACCGTGCCCGGCCGCCGCTCCCGCGACGGCGTGCGCGACCTCGTGCAGCAGCGTCTGGTGGTTGGTGTCGTCGTCGTAGCGTGCCGAGAGGTACCGCGAGACGCTGATGCGCTTACGGCCGTAGTCGCACAGGCCCGCGCGCCGCTTGGCGTTGTCGAAGGCGAACGTCCACGAGTCGTCGAGGTGCAGGGCGATCAGCGCCTCGGCCCAGATGCGTACGCGCTGCAGGTCGGACATGAGCGGAAGCCTAGGTGGGACCGACGACACTCAGCTCGCGACGACCTCGCGCGTGCGCCGACGCTCCGCGGCGTCGATCGCGAGCAGGGTCGATTCGAGCTGTGCGTCGGTGGCGCCGGCGTTCTGACGCAGGAACAGTGCCTGCTTGAAGTCGCGGCGGGCGGCGTCGAAGTCGCCCTCGTCGTAATGCACCTTGCCGCGGTGCTGGAGCGCGAAGGCGGCGATGCTCGCCCAGCCCTGGCCCTCGGCCTCTTCGGCGCACATGGTGAGTTCCTGCTCGGCGGCGGCGTAGGCCCCGCGGCACTGCATGATCGTGGCGTGCAGGATGCGCGCGCGCAGCAGATCGCGACGGGTGCCGGCCATTCGGGCGACGCGCACCGACTGCTCCGAGATGGCGAGCGCCTCGTCGAATCGATCGAGCACCTTCAGGAGCCAGACCCGCTCGAGCAGGGCGTGGAGGCTGCGCTGGGAACCGATCTCCTCGAGCCGCTCCGCGCACTCGCGGGAGTCGGTGACCTCTCGCAAGGTATCGGGGTCGTACCCGTGGATGTAGCTCACCATCGCTCCTCTCGTTCCGGCAGGACTTCCAGTCTGCGTCGCCCGGGCGTCGAGCGCCGCAGCGCCACGCGGTCGGGGAGCGAAGACACGAGGATCATCTCTCGAAGAGGGATGCCGAGGGCTTCGGCGACGCGGTCGCATCGGCGTCGGTGGCCGTTCGGGACCCGCGCATGAACTCCTCGATCTCGGCGCCCTGGGCGACTTTGGCCGGGTGGGGCCCGGCCGCCATGAGACGCGGGAGCCACTCGACCGGCAGCGGGGCGGCGGAGGCGGCGACCACGAGGTTGCCGAACCTGCGTCCCTTGAGCACCTGCACCTCGGCGAGGACGATGACCTCGGGCAGCACGTCGCGGATGGTGGCGACCTGACGGCGGGCGAAGGCCAGCCCCGGACCGTCGGACACATTGACCAACAGCACCCCGTCCGCCGCCAGCAGCGCCGCCGCCTCGCGGTAGAACTCCACGGTGGTCAGGTGGGCCGGGGTCTGGGCGCCGGAGTACACGTCGCTCACCAGCAGGTCGACGGCGCCGGTGAGTCCGGCGGGCAGCCTCGACAGCCCCGCCCGCGCGTCGCCGATGCGCACGCGTACCGAGGCACCGCGCGGCAGCGGGAGGTTCTCGCGCACGAGATCCCACAGCGCGGGTTCGAGCTCGATGACCTGCTGACGCGAGCCCGGTCGGGTCGCCTCGACGTAGCGCGGCAGGGTGAGCGCGCCCGCGCCGAGGTGGACCGCGGTGAGCGGCTGCCCCGGCATCCGGAGTCGATCGATCACGGCGCCCATGCGGGCCACGTACTCGAAGTGCAGGTGCGTCGGATCGTCGAGGTCGACGTGCGACTGGGGGGTGCCGTCGACGACCAACTCCCACCCCGAGACGAACCCCGAGGGCGAGACGCGCGCGAGAGAGCCGTCCGACAGCCGCGTGGTGGGGGCGTCGTCGGGTTCGATGCGCATGCGGGCCATGCCCCCACGCTAGGCCCTCCGGGCGGCGGTACCGTGGCCGCATGCGGGTGGACCTCAATGCCGACCTGGGCGAGACCGTCGACGGGATTGCGACGGCCGACGACGACGCCATGTTCGCGGTGGTCTCCAGCGCCAACGTCGCCTGCGGCGGGCACGCGGGGGATGCCGTGTCGATGCGCGCGTCTGTCGAGACGGCGGCGAGATACGGGGTCGCCGTCGGCGCCCACCCCTCGTACGACGACCGCGAGAACTTCGGTCGGGTCGCCCGCTCGATCGAGCCCGCCGAGCTCCGCGCGATCGTGGCGGCTCAGCTGTCCGCTCTGGCCGCGGCCGGTGCCGACCTGCGGTACGTGAAGCCGCACGGGGCGCTGTATCACGCCGTCACCGCCGACCCCCGGCAGGCCGGGGCGGTCGCGGCGGCGGTGGCGGACCACTCCGCTCGGCTCGGACGCGCTCTGCCGATCCTCGGTCTGGCCGGTGCGATCGCCGAGGCCGCGGCATCCGCGGGTCTTCCCTTCGTGCACGAGGCGTTCCTCGACCGCGGGTACACCGCGCACGGTGCTCTCGTGCCCCGCGGCGAGCCGGGTGATCTCGTCCATGACCCCGCCGCCGCCGCCGACCGCGCCGTGCGGCTCGTCCGCGACGGCGAGGTCGAAGCCGTCGACGGAGCGCGCGTGTGCGTCGACGCCGCCTCCTTGTGTCTGCACGGCGACACACCGGCCGCCGTCGCGATGGCCCGCGCGGTGCGCTCGGCGCTCGACGGAGCCGGCATCGAGGTGTGCGCTCCGTGGTGACTCCGCCGGGCGTGGCGATCGTCCTGCGACCGATGGGGGAGCGGGCCGTTCTCGCCGAGGTCGCCGACCTCGCCGCCGCCGTCCGCCTGCACGCGGTGCTCGCCGCGGACCCGCCGGCCGGAATCGACGACCTCGTCCCCGCCGCGCGCACCGTCCTCGTGTGCTTCGATCCCGCGCGCATCCCTCCGGCGTCCGTTCGCGCGTGGATTCGCTCGACCGCCTCGGCGCACGCCGCGGAGCCCGAACCCGGACCCGTCGTGGACGTGCCCCTCCGCTACGACGGCGCCGATCTCGACGACACGGCTGCGCTCCTCGGCATCCCAGTCTCCGACCTCGTCTCCCGCCACGCGGCAGCGGAATGGTCGGTCGCTTTCACCGGCTTCGCGCCGGGCTTCGCCTATCTCGTCAGCGCGGACTGGCCCTTCGACGTGCCCCGCCTCGATCGGCCCCGGACGCGGGTCCCCGCGGGCGCGGTCGGGCTCGCCGCCGGCTTCACGGGCGCCTATCCCCGACAGACCCCGGGCGGCTGGCGCCTGATCGCCTCGACAGATGCGGTTCTCTTCGATCCGGATGCCGCCCACCCGGCGCTGCTCCCGCCGCGCGCCCGCGTGCGGTTCGTGCCGGAGCGCGCGCGGGTCGTGGGGTCGAGTCGGTCCGGCTCGGCGGCCGGGACGGGCATGAGCGCCCGCGTCGGCATGGCGCCTGCGCCCGCGAGCTGCGGGGTGCCCGCGCTCCGCGTCGTCGACGCCGGCGTC
>JAKOMY010000213.1 GCA_022702225.1 Microbacteriaceae bacterium
CTCTGGCAGCCGTTCACCGCCTCCGACGCCTTCGACACGTTTGCGTACGGCCTGCCCGCCCTCGAGGCCGGTCGGTGGTGGACGCCGATCACCGGCACCTTCGTGATCAGCGCACCGTGGCTGTACCTCGTCGGCCTCCCGACCCTCGTCGGGATGGGGTTCCTCGAGGTCCGTCGCGGCACGCGCGTCGCGAGTGCGTACTTCGCCGTGGGCCAGCTGTTCTCGATCTTCGCCGCATCCCTCGTCCTGTGGCTCGCGGCCTTCTTGTCGTGGCCCTGGGCGCAGGCACAGGCGATGACGCTCGATGTGGGTCCCTCCGGCGGTGTCTTCGCCTGCGTGGCGGCGGCGCTCGCGCTCCTGCCCTCCCCATGGCGCCTTCGCGCGTGGACGGTCCTCATCGCGGGTCTCGCCCTCACCTTCCTCTACTACGGCTCGCTCCCCGATCTCGAGCGCGTCCTCGCCGTCGCCCTCGTGCTGGGAGTCGACAGGTCGCTGCGCCCGCAGCGCGTGAGCGTACGCGAACAACGCCTGATCGCCTTCGTCGTGCTGTGCGCCCTCGGGGCGTTCGAGATCCTCGGCTACCTCGCCCCGATGACCGGTCCGTTCGGCTCGTCGGCGGCGACCTCGGGATCGTGGGTCGACGTCGCGGTCAACACGCTCGTCGTCCTCGTGGTCGCCACAGCCCTCCGCCGCGGTCGACGATGGGCCTGGGTCGTGGTGATGCTCTACAGCGCGCTGAACCTCCTGTTGGTTCTTCTGCTCTTCGGCGTCCTGCTCCTGGAGGGTCTCACCGAGATCGAAGCGGATCTGGATGCCGACTTCACCAGCGTCCTGGCCTCCTCGGCGCTGTGGCTCGTGGCATCCGTCTACTTCTTCCTGGTGCGGGCGGCCTTCCGTGCCCGTCCGCGCGCAGCGCTCGGCGACTCCCCCGCCCCGTCGGTCGCCGAGGTGAAGAACGAACTGCACACGAGCGGCGGAGGCACGCTGTCGTGGATGACGACGTGGGAGGGCTTGTCGTACGCGCGCTTCGGCCGCGGCCTCGTCGCGTATCAGCGTCGCTCCGGCGTCGCGCTCGTCCTGGGCGACCCGCTCGGGCCCGTCGGCACCCGCGCTCAGACCGTCCGCTCGTTCATCGAGGCGGCCGAGGCCGCGGGGCTCGCACCGTGCTTCTTCAGCGCGGGCGAGGCGACGGCCGATGCCGTCCCGGACGGATGGCGACGCATCGTCGTGGCCGATGACACGGTGGTCGATCTGCCCGGCCTGCAGTTCACCGGCAAGGCCTGGGGCGCGGTGCGCACCTCGCTCAACCGCGGCGAGCGCGAGGGCATGACCTTCCGCCTCTCGAGGCTCAGCGACGAGACATGGGGAGTGCGGCAGCAACTGCGTGCGATCTCGGAGAGCTGGGTCGGAGACAAGGGCCTGCCCGAGATGGGGTTCACCCTCGGCACCCTGCACGAAGCGGCCGATCCCGAGGTGCGCATCGCCCTGGCGGTCTCACCGCAGGGCGACGTCGACGGCTTCCTGTCGTGGCTGCCGATCTACGGCGAGGACGGGATCCGCGGCTGGACGCTCGACCTGATGCGCCGCCGCGACGGCGGCTTCGGGCCGGTGATGGAGTACCTCATCGGCGCATCCGCCCGCGAGTTCTCCGCCGAGGGAGCCCAGGTCATGTCCCTGTCCGGCGCGCCGCTGGCCCACGAGTATCCGGCGGATGCCGGCGCGATCGCCGACCTGCAGGACCGCATGGCCGCGATGCTCGAGCCCGTCTACGGCTTCGCCTCGTTGCACCGGTTCAAGCAGAAGTTCCACCCGCGCTACGAGACGATGTACCTGCTCTACCGCGACGAGGCCGATCTCACGCGAATCGGTGCCGCCCTGACGCGGGCGTTCCTTCCGCACGCGACGCTGGGGCAGTTCGCCGCCGCGGGCGTCGACCTCGTGCGTCACGAACACTGAAGGCCCCGGCCGACACGCGGAACGCGCACGACCGGGGCCGGACCGACCGGAGCCGGTGGAGGATCAGAGGGGGCGGATGTTCTCCGCCTGCAGGCCCTTGGGGCCCTGGGCGACCTCGAACTCGACACGCTGGTTCTCTTCGAGCGAGCGGTAGCCGCCCGACTGGATCGCGCTGTAGTGCGCGAAGACGTCCTGGCTGCCGTCATCGGGCGCGATGAAGCCGAAGCCCTTTTCCGAGTTGAACCACTTGACCGTGCCCTGCGTGCTCATTCGTTCTGCCGTTTTCCGCTTGAGCCGGCGCCGAGCGCGCCGGTCTGTGCCCCCACGGTAACCGCCGGGGTCTGTTCTCGCACGGGTCCGTGACACAAACGTTGCGAGGCGCGAGATACGCGGAAACACGCCGTAAGCCCATACGACGCCCGGGCTGAGCAAGGCTCGAAGCCCGGGCGTCGACGGATCCCCCCGGATATGTCACGCGAGGCGTGACGGCGATCACTTTACCGGCGCGGGGGCCCGCGCGCGACACGAAAACGAAGAATCAGCAACTTCTTCCCATGTGCTGTGGTAACCGGAGGCCCTAAAATCCGGCTGATGGATAGTCGTCGGCGTGCTTCCGCCCTCGTCGACGAGGCCTACCGGGCCCTCGGCGAGGCGATCGTCGATGGTCGACTCCAGGCCGGCGACCGCCTGCGCGACGTCGAACTGGCAACCCTGATGGGGATCTCCCGCACCCCCGTGCGCGAGGCACTCCAGCGGCTCGAGCGGATCGGGCTCGTCGAGGTCGCGGCCAACAGGTACACACGGGTTGCGGCCCTCACCGACCGTGCCCGCAACGACATGCGCGAGTACGCCGCGCACACCATCGCGGCCGCGATGCACGTCGCCCTTCCCCGATGCACCGATGAAGAGCTCCTCGACACCGCACGCTTCGTCGAAGAGATGCGTTCCGCCGAATCTTCGGAGCAGTACGTGCGCGCGGTCATGGATCTGGCCTCGCACCTCGTGGCCGTTTCACGCAATGTCGTCTTCCAGAAGACCTTCCTGCAGCTCGATCTCGTCCTTCGCCGCAACCTCGAGGGGTGGACGAGCGTCTCCGACGGCACCCGCGAGACGCTCTTCCGCCATTTCCACGACCAGGTCGCGCGCCGCGACACCAATGGCGCCACGTGGACGTTCCTCGCCCTGCACGGTTTCGCCTGACCGCACAAGAGCCGCGACCGACTCCGCCCGCGCCCGTTAGCGTGACGCCATGCCCCACATCGAGCTGCGAGACCTTCGAAACCACGATCGGGATGCCGCTTTCCAGGCGGTGTCGGCGAGCACCTCCGCGTGGCCCCGAGCGGCGTTCGCGGATCGCGAGACCTTCGACGCATGGGCGGCGGACGACAAGGTCGACGCGCACGTCGTCGTCGAGGACGGCTCCGTGGTCGGGGTCGCCGCGGCGCTCGACGTCGACGGCGACCGCGAGATCCTCCTCGCCGTCTCTCCCTCCGCGCACGGCGATGCTCCCACCGAAGCCCTGCGTCTGCTCACGACCCGCGAGGCGGAACGCCCCCTCTACGCGTGCGTGTCCGCCGACGACGAACCCTCGCACGCCGTCCTCGCCCGCATCGGTTTCGTCGAGCACGGGCGCGACGGCGACGACGTGGTCTACGTGCTGCCGCCGACGTTAGAGTGACGCGGTGCCGACGAGTGACGAAGATTCGAACCCCCGGATGGTGGATGCCGAGAGCTTCACCCGCGTCCTGAACCGTCCCCGGGCGATGGTGGCCTTCGTCGTCATCGTGTTCCTCGTCACCGTCGTCCAGGCGCTGTCCGACCCTCTCTCCGCCGTCCTCCAGGGCGACATCGTCTGGGATTACCGCATCCCGTTCGGTGTGGTGATCGCGCTCGTGATCGCCGGGTGCGCCGCGCAGAGCGCCTTCCTGCTCCTGTCCGCCCGGTTCCCCCTCGTCGCCGTGCTGGGGACGACTGCCTGCTACCTCGCTCTGGTCGCCGGGCTCGAGATCCCGCGCTGGCTCGGCGCCCTCCCCCTCGTCGTCGGCGTGGCCGTGTTCTTCCTCGCCGCCCAGAGGCGCGCCGCGGCGGCCATCGGGTGGACGCTCTCGGTGATCGGCGCAGCCGTCGGCATCCTGTCCCTCTGGTCGACGTCCACCGGGGCGCCGCCCGCCGTCGCGTGGAGCTTCGTCCTGAGTTCCGGGCTCGCCTTCGCCGCCCCCGTGGCCGGTGCCGCAGCACTCGGAATCTGGTGGGCTCGGCGCATGAACAGCCTGCGGCGAGCGCGCGCAGAACTCGCCGCCGCCGCAGCCGAGCACGAGGCCGAGCTCGAGAGGGCGCGCATGCGCGAGCGGGCGCGCATCGCCCAAGAGCTGCACGACGTCGCCGGTCAGCATCTCGCCGGTCTCCTCTCCCTGGCCGACGCGGCGGTCGACATCGACGTGCTCGACGCCGCTCAGGCCGCCACCCTCATCGCCGAGATGCGCGCAGAGGGCCGTTTCGCCTCAGCCAGCCTCTATGCGGCGCTGCGCGACCTGCGCGCCGAGAGCGACGCGCGCGCCGAACCGACCCTCGACCTCCGCTTTCTCGACGAGCTGCTCGACTACTGGTCGTCGCGGGGGATGCACGTGGTCGCCCGCGTCCACGCGGCCGTCGACGACCTCCCCGCGATGGTCTCCACGACCGCCTACCGCGTCGTCCAGGAAGCCCTGACCAACGCGTGCAAGCACGCCCCCGGCGCGCCCGTGTCGGTCGACGTGCGCGTCTCGCCGACATCGATCCGGGTGGCCGTCGGCAACGAGGCCGGCCGGGCCTCCGCGCCCTCCGATCTCCCCGCCGGACTCGGGTGGGGCCTCACGGGAATGGCCGAGCGCGTCGACCTCCTGCACGGTTCCCTCACCGCGGGCCCCGTCTCGACGGGCGGATGGGCGGTCATCATGGAGGCACCTCTGACGGCCTACGAACCCACGACCCCCCTCCTGACGCCGTGACGACGGCCGGCAACGACATCCGGGTCCTGATCGTCGACGACAACCGCACCGTGCGCCGCGGCATCCGGCTCCGGCTCGAGAACGCCACGGGCGTTCGCGTCGCGGGCGAGGCATCCAACGGCCGCGACGCCGTGGTGCTCGCCCACGCGGAGCGCGCCGATGTCGTGCTCATGGACCTGCACATGCCCGGCATGAACGGAATCGAGGCCACGCGCCTGATCACGGCGGACGAGCAGGGCGGATGCCGCGTGATCCTGCTCACGAGCGAGGTCTCCGACGCGTTCGTCGTCGACGCCATCGA
>JAKOMY010000257.1 GCA_022702225.1 Microbacteriaceae bacterium
CCGCGAAGGACATCCGCCAGGCGCTCGAGCGCTACCGCGAGGCCGTCAACCTGCTCGGCGACTACGTCACCGACAAGGGCTACGACATCCGCTTCGCGATCGAGCCCAAGCCGAACGAGCCCCGCGGCGACATCCTGCTGCCCACGCTCGGCCACGCGATCGCCTTCATCGACTCGCTCGAGCGCCCCGAGCTGGTGGGCCTGAACCCCGAGGTCGGTCACGAGCAGATGGCGGGCCTGAACTTCGCCGCCGGCATCGCCCAGGCGCTGTATCACGGCAAGCTCTTCCACATCGACCTCAACGGCCAGCGCGGCATCAAGTACGACCAGGACCTCGTGTTCGGCCACGGCGACCTGCACAACGCCTTCGCCCTGGTCGACCTGCTCGAGAACGGCGGCCCCGGTGGCGTGCCCGCGTACGACGGCCCCCGTCACTTCGACTACAAGCCCTCGCGCACCGAGGATGAGACGGGTGTCTGGGACTCCGTCTCGGCCAACATGAACACCTACCTGCTGCTCAAGGAGCGTGCCGCGGCCTTCCGCGCCGACCCCGAGGTGCAGGAGGCGCTCGAGGCCGCCAAGGTCGCCGAACTCGCCCAGCCGACGCTCAACGAGGGCGAGACCTACGACGACTTCCTCGCCGACCGCTCGGCCTACGAGGACTTCGACACCGACGCCTACCTCGGCGGCAAGGGCTTCGGCTTCGTCCGCCTGCAGCAGCTCGCCACCGAGCACCTGCTCGGCGCGCGCTGAGCCTCTCGGGCCTGGATGCCGCGGCATCCAGGCCCGTCCCGGCTCGCCGTCGGCGCGGGCATGGCGCCCGTTCCGGCGCCGCGCACCCGCCTTGAGTGTCCAGAACACCCGGACGATTTCGAAATCACTCCGGGTGTTTTGGACACTCAACGGAGGGGTTGGGGCTCGGGCAGGGACCCCGGCCCCGCCCCGGCTCGTCGAGTGTCCACAACGCGCCGTGAGGGGAAGCCGCGACACGGCGTTTCCTGGACACTCGACGTTACGGGCTGCGGCCCAGAGACAAAACCACACGAGCCGCGCCGACGAAGGCGTGGCGGACAGAAGGGCAGAGCATGGCGCTCGTCATGGGAGTCGACTCGTCGACGCAGTCGTGCAAGGTCGTCGTCGTCGACGCCGAGACCGGGAAGCTCGTGCGCGAGGGGCGCGCCTCGCACCCCGCCGGGACCTCGGTCGACCCCGAGGCCTGGTGGAAGGCGCTCCAGGATGCCATCGCCCAGGCCGGCGGTCTCGACGACGTCGCGGCGGTGTCGATCGCGGGTCAGCAGCACGGCATGGTCGTCCTGGATGCGGAGGGCGCGGTGATCCGCGACGCGCTGCTGTGGAACGACACCCGGTCTGCGCAGGCCGCTCGCGACCTCATCGACGAGGTGGGCGCGGAGGCATTTGCCGAGCGCACGGGCGCCGTGCCGGTCGCCTCGTTCACCGGCACCAAACTGCGTTGGTTGCGCGACGCCGAGCCCGAGAACGCCGCGCGCGTCGCCGCGGTTGCCCTGCCCCACGACTGGTTGACCTGGCGTCTGCGCGGCTTCGGCCCGGGGAATGCCGTTCTCGAGGAGCTGGTCACCGACCGCTCCGATGCGTCGGGCACCGCCTACTGGGGCGCCGACGGCTACGACCTCGACCTCTTCCGTCGCGCTCTCGGCCACGATGCGCTGCTGCCGCGCGTGTTGGGGCCCTGGGAGAGCGCCGGCACGTTGACGGGTGGCGCCCTGGTCGGCCCCGGTGCGGGCGACAACGCCGGCGCCGCTCTGGGATTGGGGGCGGGTCCGGGTGATGTCGTGGTGTCGCTGGGGACGTCGGGCACGGTGTTCGCCGTCGCCGAGGCCCCCACGCGTGACACGACGGGCGCCGTCGCCGGTTTCGCAGATGCGACCGGCCGTTTCCTGCCGCTCGTCGCGACGCTGAACGCGGCGCGCGTGCTCGACGCGATCGCGGGTCTCCTCGGCGTGACCCACGAGGAGCTCGGCGCCCTCGCCCTGCAGGCCGAGCCGGGCGCCGGCGGTGTCGTGCTCGTTCCCTGGTTCGAAGGGGAACGCACGCCCAATCTCCCGAACGCCAAAGCCTCCCTGAACGGGCTGACCCTGGCATCCACGAACCGACCGAACCTGGCTCGCGCCGCGATCGAGGGCATGCTCAGCGGGCTGGCGGCCGGACTCGAGGCGATCCAGGCGCAGGGCGTCGAGGTGCGGCGGATCCTGCTCGTCGGCGGGGCGGCAGCCAATGCGGGTGTCGCGCGGATCGCCGCCGAGGTGTTCGACGCCGACATCGTCGTGCCGGCCGCGGGGGAGTATGTCGCCCTCGGCGCGGCGAGACAGGCCGCGGGCGTTCTCGCGGGTGGTCCGATCGAATGGACGGTCGCGACGACACGCGCGGTCGAATCAAACCACCGCGAGCTGATCCGCCGCAACTACGAGTCAATCGCCGCCCTTCGTGCGCGAGAGTAGACGCGGGCCCGTCGGCGTCTTGTAAGGGGGGCGTCGGCGGGTTCGCCCCGTCTACGGGAGCGGTCTCATCGGGGGTGGCGTGGACGCTCTCGATCGCCTGTCGAAGTCGTCGTCCCGCTTCTACCGTCGCGCCGTGACCCGCCTTCGTCTGCATGCGCCCGCGATGGGGGATCCCGGTGCGCGGAGTCATCGCGTCATCGCACCGCGAGCGGCGTCGGTGAACCGAGGGGGGTGCGCGCCGCTACTGTGAGGGACCATGAGCGGCGAGGTCGGGGGCAAGCGCATCGGCGTGCGCGAGGTCGCGGCCGCCGCGGGGGTCTCGACGCAGACCGTCTCGCGTGTGCTCAACGGCTACGCCGGCATCCGTGACAGCACGCGCGAGCGCGTTCTCGCCGCGGTGGCCGACCTCGATTACCGCGTGAACAATGCCGCGCGAGCGCTCGGCACGAGTCTGACGCGCACGGTGGGGGTCGTGGCATCCGATGCCGTCCTGCACGGGCCCTCGGCGGGCATCGCCGCTCTCGAACGGGCGGCGCGGGCGCGCGGGCGGTGGATCTCGACCGCGTACACCGACTCCGACGACCCCGCCGACATCGACGCCGCGGTGCGGCACCTGCTCGCCCAGGGAGTCGACGGGGTCGTGCTGGTCGCAGCGCACGGGGTCACTCCTCTCGAGGGGTACGACGTACCGATCGTGCCGCTGTACGGCGCCTCGGGCACCCGCCAACGCGATGCGGCTGCCCTCGTCGTGGATCATCTCGCCGACCTCGGACATCGCTCGATCGTCGAGCTCGCCGGACCCTCCGACTGGCGCGAAGCCCTCGCCCGCACCGCGGGGGTCGCCGACGCCGTGACCCGTCGGGGGCTGTCGCTCGTCGGCCGTGTCGAGGGGGATTGGAGCGCGGCCTCGGGCTCGGCGCTTGCGGCTGAGGTCGCCGCGCGGGTCGCCGCGGGGGCCACGGCTGTGGCGGTCGCCAACGACCAGATGGCGTTGGGGCTCGTCGCCGGTCTCGCTGCGCGAGGGGTGCGCGTTCCCATGGACGTCTCGATGACCGGGTTCGACGACAACCCGGATGCCGCTTTCTACACGCCCGCGCTCACCACGGTGCGCCTCGACGTCGAGGGCGAGGCCGAGTACGCGGTGGCCGCTGTGCTCGGGCATGCGGCGGAGCTGCCGGCGGAGCCGGAGTTGGTGGTGCGGGACTCCACGGCCCCTGCGGGTGGTCTCCGCTCGCGACACGGGTCGGTGACCGAGCGAAACTCCTGAGTTTCGGGGTCGAGGCTGCGGGGAAGCCTCGAAATCGTCGGGTGGAGCGGGCGGGCTCCTCGATCGCTCAGGAGTTCGGCTCATGAAGCTCTCGCGCCGCGGCGATGTTACCGGTAACATTGCGACGCGAGGGCGCCGCGCCCCGCCACCCGAACCACCGTCGAAGGAGACCGCGTGTCCGACGCCGCCCCGTTCACGCCCGAGGTGCAGCAGGCGATCGACGCCGTGCGCGCCGACGTCGCCAAGCTGCACGCCGAGCTCGTGCGCTACAACCTCATCGTCTGGACCGGCGGCAACGTCTCGGGTCGCGTGCCCGGTGCCGACCTCTTCGTGATCAAGCCGTCCGGCGTCTCGTACGACGACCTCGCTCCCGAGAACATGATCCTCTGCGACCTCGACGGCAACGCCATCCCCGGCACCCCCGGTTCCGAGCGCAGCCCCTCGAGCGACACCGCGGCCCACGCCTACGTGTATCGCCACATGCCCGAGGTCGGCGGCGTCGTGCACACGCACTCGACCTACGGCGTCGCGTGGGCGGCCCGCGGCGAAGAGATCCCCTGCGTCATCACGGCGATGGCCGACGAGTTCGGCGGTCCCATCCCGGTCGGCCCCTTCGCGATCATCGGCGACGACTCGATCGGTCGCGGCATCGTCGAGACCCTGCGCGGCCACCGCTCGCGCGGCGTCATCATGCAGAACCACGGCCCCTTCACGATCGGCACGAACGCGAAGGATGCCGTGAAGGCCGCCGTCATGCTCGAAGACGTCGCCCGTACCGTGCACATCGCGCGCGAGGCGGGCCCCCTCATCCCGATCCCGCAGGACAAGATCGACGCCCTCTACAACCGCTACCAGAACGTCTACGGACAGAGCACGGACGACCGCCGATGAACGCGCACATCACTGACGGCCGGGCCAGCCTCGGCATCGAGCTCGGCTCCACCCGCATCAAGGCGTGCCTGATCGGCCCCGATGCCGAGGTGCTGGCGACCGGATCCCACGAGTGGGAGAACGTCTACGCCGACAAGCTCTGGACCTACTCGCTGGATGCCGTGTGGTCGGGCCTGCAGGCCGCGTACGCCGCACTGGTCGCCGACGTGCAGCAGCGCTTCGGCGTCACTCCCGAGCGCTACGCCGCGATGGGTGTGTCGGCGATGATGCACGGCTACCTCGCGTTCGACGCCGAGGGCGAGCTGCTCGCCCCCTTCCGCACGTGGCGCAACACCAACACCGGCGTCGCCGCCGCCGAGCTCACCGAGCTACTGGGCGTGAACATTCCGCTGCGGTGGTCGATCGCACACCTGCACCAGGCCGTCGTCGATGCCGAGCCCCACGTGCCCGAGATCCGCCTCCTCACCACCCTCGCCGGCTACGTGCACGGGAAGCTCACCGGCGAGAAGGTCCTGGGCGTGGGCGATGCCTCGGGCATGTTCCCCATCGACTCCGCGACCCGCGACTACGACGCCGAGCTCGTCGCCCGCTACGACGCGCTCGCCGCGGGGCGGATCCCCGCCCTCGAAGCCCTGCTGCCGAAGGTGCTCGTCGCCGGTACGGCCGCGGGCGCCCTCACGCCGGAGGGAGCCCAGCTCCTCGACCCGACCGGAACCCTGCGTCCCGGCATCCCGTTCGCTCCTCCCGAGGGCGACGCGGGCACCGGCATGGTCGCAACCTGCGCCGTCGCTCCCCGCACGGGCAACGTCAGTGCCGGCACGAGCATCTTCGCGATGGTCGTGCTCGAACGCCCGTTGAGCCGGGTGCACCACGAGCTCGACCTCGTCACGACGCCGTCGGGCGATGCGGTCGCCATGGTCCACTGCAATAACGGCGCGAGCGAGCTCGCCGCCTGGGCGGACATGTTCACCGCGTTCGCCGCCGCGGCCGGCACCCCGGTGACGCCGGATGCCACGTACACGGCGCTCTTCGAGGCGGCGCTGAACGGCGAGGCCGACGCCGGCGGGCTCCTCGCGTACAACCACCTCGCCGGAGAGCCCATCGCGGGCCTCGACGAGGGGCGTCCGCTCGTGGTGCGCACGCCCGACAGCCGCCTGACCTTGCCGAACTTCATGCGCGCGCAGCTGTACGGCGTCTTCGGCACGCTCGCGCTCGGCATGGACGTCCTCCACGGCGAAGGCGTGCAGCTCGACAAGATGTACGCGCACGGCGGCATGTTCCGCACCGCGGGAGTGGCCCAGCGCTTCCTCGCGGCGGCTCTCGACGCACCCGTCGCCGTCGCCGAGACGGCCTCCGAGGGCGGCGCGTGGGGCATGGCCGTGCTCGCGGCCTATGTCGCCGACGAGTCGGGTCGCGACCTCGACACGTGGCTGCGCGAGACGGTGTTCGCCACCGCCCCGATCGTCACCGCCGAGCCCGAACCCGCCGATGTCGCCGGCTTCTCGTCCTACCTCGACCGCTATCGCGCCGGACTCGCCGTCGAGGCCGCCGCCGTGGCATCCCTTTGAAGACCCCTCACGAAGGAAAAGACATGACCCGCACTCCCCTCAAGAACGACCTCGGCGGCTACGAGGTCTGGTTCGTCACCGGCAGCCAGAACCTCTACGGCGAAGAGACGCTGAAGCAGGTCGCCGAGCAGTCGCAGGCCGTGGTCGAGGGCCTTTCCGGCCTGCCGGTGAAGGTCGTCTGGAAGCCCGTGCTGAAGGACTCCGACAGCATCCGCCGCATGGCCCTGGAGATCAACGGCCGCGACGACGTCATCGGCGTGATCGCCTGGATGCACACCTTCAGCCCCGCGAAGATGTGGATCTCGGGGCTCGACGCCCTGCAGAAGCCGCTGCTTCACCTGCACACGCAGGCCAACGTCGAGCTGCCGTGGAACGACATCGACTTCGACTTCATGAACCTCAACCAGGCCGCCCACGGCGACCGCGAGTTCGGGTACATCCAGACGCGTCTGGGAGTCGCGCGCAAGACCGTCGTCGGTCACGTCTCGAACCCCGCCGTGCGCCAGCAGATCGAGGACTGGGAGCGCGCCGCCGCCGGCTGGACCGCCGCCCGCACCCTCAAGCTCGCGCGCTTCGGCGACAACATGCGCTTCGTCGCCGTCACCGAGGGCGACAAGACCGAGGCCGAGCTGCGTTTCGGCGTGCAGGTGAACACCTGGGGCGTCAACGAGCTCGTCGAGGCCGTCGAAGCGGCGTCGGATGCCGATGTCGACGCGCTCGTGCAGGAGTACATCGACAGCTACGACGTCGTCGACGAGCTCCTCCCCGGGGGCGCGCGCCACCAGTCGCTGCGCGACGGTGCGGCGATCGAGCTGGGCCTGCGCTCGTTCCTCGAGGAAGGTGGCTTCGGCGCTTTCACCACCTCGTTCGAAGACCTCGGCGCGCTCAAGCAACTGCCGGGTCTCGCGGTGCAGCGCCTCATGGCCGAGGGGTACGGCTTCGGCGCCGAGGGCGACTGGAAGACGGCGATCCTCGTGCGCGTCGCGAACGTGATGGGCGCGGGCCTTCCCGGAGGTGCCTCGCTCATGGAGGACTACACCTACGACCTCGTCCCCGGGCAGGAGCGCATCCTCGGCGCGCACATGCTCGAGGTCTCGCCCTCGCTGACGTCGAAGAAGCCTCGCCTCGAGATCCACGAGCTCGGCATCGGCGGCAAGGACGACCCGGTGCGCCTGGTCTTCACCGCCGACGCGGGTCCCGCGCTCGTCGTCGCGATGAGCGACATGCGCGACCGCTTCCGCCTGGTGGCCAACGTCGTCGAGAACGTCGACGCGCCCGACCTGCCGAAGCTGCCCGTGGGCCGCGCGGTCTGGAAGCCCGCCCCCGACTTCGCGACCTCGGCCGGTTGCTGGCTCGCCGCGGGAGCTGCCCACCACACCGTCATGACGACGGCCGTGGGCATCGAGGTGTTCCGCGACTTCGCCGAGATCGCCAAGACCGAGCTCGTCGTGATCGACGACGACACCACGGTCCGCGGCTTCCAGAGCGAGCTGCGCTGGAACCAGGCGTACTACCGCCTGGCCCAGGGCCTCTGATCCCCGCCGCCCCGGGAGCGCGAGCCCCGGGGCGGTGCGGCACGTGCCCGTTCCGTTCGCTCGGAACGCGCCCCGCTCGCCGAGGTGCCCCTTACCGCCTCGGCGAGCGGACCGTGCCCCGGATCCCTGGTGGCGGTGGGCTGCCCGGGATCCGGGGCACATCTCGTTCGCGGGGTGCGCGCTCCGCGCGTGAGCGCCCTGTCCCGGTCTCGGTGGGGTCGTGTCCCGGATCGTGCGGCCTTCGGGGTGCTCGGGCCGCCTTTTTCGGGACATGGATGCCGTGGCATCCGGGGTCGCGGCGTAAGCCGACCGATCAGGGCGGCGCCGTCGGCGTGTAGGACGCCGGCGCCGCGCGGTGGGCGGCCGAAGCGGCACGGATCTGGGGAGCGACGAGCAGGCGAGGAATACCCGCCGAGCAACCACGGTTGCCCCTCGTTCACCTCGACCGATGGGAACCCTCGTTTTGACTGACTCCTCACATGCCCTCGTGGTGGGCGCGACCGGTATCGCCGGCGGCGCCCTGCTGGATCGACTGATCGACGACGGCTGGGAGGTGACGGCGCTGTCGCGACGGCCCGGGGCGGCACGACCGGGAGTGACCTGGCGGTCGGCGGATCTGCGCTCGCTCGAGGCGCTGACGTCGGCGCTGCGGGGTGTCCCTATCACGCACGTCTTCTTCACCGCGTGGTCGCGGCAGGACACCGAGGCCGAGAACATCGCCGTCAACGGCGGAATGGTGCGCGATCTGCTCGCGGCGCTCGCCGACGCGCCGGTGCGGCACGTCGCTCTGATGACCGGGTTGAAGCACTATCTCGGCCCGTTCGAGGCCTACGGCCAGGGCGAGATGCCCGACACCCCCTTCCACGAGGACGAGCCGCGCCTCGACGTCGACAACTTCTACTACGCGCAAGAGGATGAGCTCTTCGCCGCGGCCCAGCGTCAGGGATTCACCTGGTCGGTGCACCGCTCGCACACCGTGCTCGGGCACGCGGTCGGCAACGCGATGAACATGGGCCTCACGATCGCCGTGGCCGCGGCGATCAGCCGTCACACGGGTCGCCCGCTCGTCTTCCCCGGCAGCGAGACGCAGTGGAACGGCCTCACCGATGTGACCGATGCCGATCTGTTGGCGAATCAGATGGTGTGGGCGGCGACTCATCCCGAGGGTGCCGACGAGGCGTTCAACACGGCCAACGGCGACGTGTTCCGCTGGCGCTGGATGTGGCCGCGCATCGCCGCAGACCTCGGAGTGGAGGCCGAGGGCTTCGACACCTCCCCCCGACCGTTCGAGCAGCAGATGGCCGACGCGGCACCGGTGTGGGCCGAGATCGTCGCGCAGCACGGTCTCGTCGAGCCCGACCTGGAGCGCGTCGCATCGTGGTGGCACACGGATGCCGATCTCGGACGCGACATCGAGGTGATGACCGACATGTCGAAGAGCCGCCTGGCGGGCTTCACCGAGCATCACCGCACGCGCGACTCGTTCACGCGCTTGTTCGAGCGGTACCGTGCGGCGCGTCTCATTCCCTGAGGTCGCAGATGCCCTGGCATCCGCCGGCGCTCGGCCCTACAGCCGCTGCCCCAGCGCCCACAGGCGGTCGGCACGCCCCGAGATCGCCTCCGACAGCGCGAAGGCCTGAGAGTCGGTGAGCGATGCCACGTAGTCGACGATCCCGCGGGAGCGCGCGAGGCGTTCGGCGTCGGCATCCGAAGGGCGACGTTCCGCGGGCAGGGTCGCGTACTGCTCGCGGGCCAGGGCGATGAGTTCGCGCAGACGCCGCGGGGTGCGCGCGCGATCGAGGTCGTCGTCGAGCCACTCGCCCAGCGCCCGCACCGA